>NZ_SLAP01000118.1 GCF_007126775.1 Cecembia sp.
CGTGCTCTATTCTTTTTCCGCTAACAAACTCTACACCGGTATGACCTCTGACCTCATTACCAGGTTCAAGTTCCACAACTCCAAATCCACTAAGGGATTCACTCTCAGATACAGACCTTGGAATTCATTTAATCTAAGTTTTTATCTACTTTTTGTAATATACTAAAAATTGAGATACCGTATTAATGTTTAAGAAAAATATCGGAACAAAAAAAGCCCCGCTATTGCGGGGCTTTTAGACTAAAGTAAGCTTGCCATCTTACTTTACTTTTTCAACTACAGCTTTGAATGCCTCGGGATGATTCATAGCCAAATCCGCAAGAACTTTTCTGTTCAATTCGATGTCGCCTTTTTTCAACATTCCCATAAATTGTGAATACGAAATACCAAATTGTCTGGCACCTGCATTGATACGCTGAATCCATAAAGCTCTGAATTCCCTTTTCTTCGCTTTTCTGTCTCTGTAAGCGTATTGTAAACCTTTTTCATACTTATTTTTGGCTACTGTCCAAACGTTTTTTCCTCTTCCGAAGTAGCCTTTTGTTGCTTTAAGTACTTTTTTTCTTCTTGCTCTTGAAGCAACTGCATTTACTGATCTTGGCATAATGTTTTAATTTTTTGACCCTAGGTGCCTCTCGGACTTTTTTACCTCAGCGTCTGGTGAATAAATAAACCTTAATAAATTAAGAAATTCTGAATCAGAATTATCCGATCCTAAGCATGGCTTTAACCCGTCCTTCATCAGACTCATGAACGATACCCATCTGAGTTAGATTTCTCTTTCTCTTGGTAGATTTCTTGGTCAAAATGTGACTCTTGTAAGCGTGCTTTCTTCTGATTTTACCGGTTCCTGTTAACTTGAACCTTTTTTTAGCACTTGATTTAGTTTTTACTTTTGGCATAACTGTATTTGTTTGTTGAAATTATTTCTTTGAAGCCTTTGGAGCTAGGAACAAAAACATACGCTTTCCTTCCAATTTAGGAAGTTGCTCTACCTGAGCATATTCTTCCAACTCCTGCGCAAATTTCAATAATAACATCTCACCTCTTTCCTTGAAGACGATAGACCTTCCGACAAAGTGCACGTAAGCCTTAACCTTTGCACCTTCTTTAAGAAAGTTAATAGCATGTTTCAATTTAAAGTTGAAATCATGGTCATCTGTATTAGGACCAAATCTTATCTCCTTCAAAACAGTCTTCGAAGCGTTGGCTTTGATCTCCTTCTGCTTCTTTTTCTGCTCGTACTTGAACTTAGCGTAGTCTATAACCTTACAGACAGGCGGACTGGCATTAGGTGAAATCTCTACAAGATCAAGATCATTTTCTTGCGCTATTTTCAGTGCTTGGGATGTCGGAAGTACTGCATTGCCACCTTCCACGAAATCTCCTACAACCCTTACTTCTCTCGCTCTGATTTTTTCATTGACTTTGTAAGGTTCTTCTTGTCTCTGTCTAAACGGTGTTCTTCCTCTCAAAATTTTATGGTTGTTTTAATGAAATTGCCTGCAAATATCGAAATAAATTTCAGATTTTAAAAATCTGAGGGTTTTTCACAATAAATTTATTTCGCCAGTGAATTATTGATAATGCCCTGAAAATGCGCAACAAAGTCAGATACACTCAAGCTGCCTATATCCCCCTCTCCGTGTTTTCTCACAGAAACCCGATTTTCATCCTGCTCTTTTTCTCCCACTATCAACATAAACGGAATCTTCTTCACCTCTGCATCCCTGATTTTACGCCCAATTTTTTCATCTCGATTATCAATAGACCCCATAATATCATGATCTTCTAATAAAGATTTTATATCCTCTGCATAATTTACATATTTTTCGGATATAGGGAGAATAATCACTTGATCAGGAGATAACCATAAGGGAAAATTTCCTGCACAGTGCTCAATCAAGACAGCAACGAACCTTTCCAAAGAGCCAAAAGGTGCTCTGTGTATCATTACTGGTCTGTGCTTTTGATTGTCCGAACCAATATATTCCAACTGGAAGCGCTCCGGCAGATTATAATCTACTTGAATGGTCCCTAACTGCCATTTCCTACCCAAAGCATCCTTTACCATGAAATCCAGCTTAGGACCGTAAAAAGCGGCTTCACCCAATTCGGTGACCGTTTCCAATCCTCTCTCACCAGCAGCTTCAATGATGGCAGACTCTGCTTTGTCCCAAGCCTCATCTGTTCCAATGTATTTTTCCCTGTTTTCGGGATCTCTCAAAGAAATCTGGGCAGTAAAATCTTCAAAACCCAAAGCCTTGAAAACGTAAAGAACCAAATCTATCACCTTTATAAATTCTTCCTTAACCTGATCCGGTCTACAAAAAATGTGGGCATCATCCTGTGTAAAGCCCCTGACTCTGGTCAAACCATGCAGTTCCCCGCTTTGCTCATACCTATAAACTGTACCAAATTCAGCATAACGGATCGGAAGATCCTTATAAGACCTTGGTTTATGCTTATAAATCTCGCAGTGATGAGGACAGTTCATGGGTTTCAGTAGAAACTCCTCCCCTTCATTTGGAGTGGCTATGGGCTGAAAAGAATCTTTTCCATACTTCTCGTAATGTCCGGAGGTTTCATACAAAGCTTTATGTCCAATATGAGGAGTAACCACTTGCTGGTAACCTGATTTATCCTGTGCCCTCTTCATAAAATTGACCAAACGCTCTCTTAACAAGGTTCCTTTCGGCAACCACAAAGGAAGCCCCATACCTACCTTTTCAGAAAAAGTAAATAATTCCAGTTCTCTACCCAATTTTCTATGGTCACGCTTCTTGGCCTCTTCCAGCATGTGAAGGTATTCCTGTAATTCCTTGGCCTTCGGGAAGGTGATTCCGTAAATACGGGTCAGCATTTTATTTTTCTCATCCCCTCTCCAGTAAGCACCTGCAATGTTCAATAGCTTGGCCGCTTTGATAAAACCTGTGTTGGGAATATGAGGTCCTCGACAAAGATCAACAAAATTACCCTGCTCATAAAAAGTGATGGAACCATCTTCCAGACCATCGATAAGGTCCAATTTGTATTCATCTCCCTTTTCGATAAAATAAGATATGGCATCTTTTTTAGAGATCTCTTTTCGGATATATTCGTTCTTTTGCCTGGCCAATTCCATCATTTTGGCCTCTATCTTCTCCAATTCAGCACCATCCAATGATTTGTCTCCAAAATCGACATCATAATAGAATCCGTTTTCAATAGGTGGTCCTATACCCAATTTAATTCCTGGGTAAAGCGCCTCTAACGCTTCTGCCATCAAATGTGCTGAGGAATGCCAAAAGGTGTTTTTCCCTTCTGCATCATTCCAGGTCAAAAGCTGTACACTAGCATCCTGATGAATAGCGCGGGCAGCATCCCAAACCTCTCCATTTACTTTTGCTGCAAGTACGTTTCTGGCCAAACCCTCGCTGATACTAAGTGCAATCTGTAGCCCTGAAACTCCTTTTTCATAATCCCTGACCGAACCGTCAGGAAGGGTAATCTTGATTTGTTGGTTAAACATTTAATATTTTGATAAATGAAACATGGCACCTTTACAAACAGATGCTTTAAAGCTGCAAATATGGGAATTCAAAAGCGCTAAAAAAAGACCAAACCCAATTTGATCTGGTTTTATAAACTTTTGATTTCAATTTTTCATTTCCAAGAGGATTAAAACCATGAAATCACAAAACAGCCTTATATTTGTCCAAAGCTTAATAGTGCATGAAATACGACATCATTATCATTGGCGGAGGGATTGTTGGTCTCGCTACCGGATTAAAAATAAAACAAAAAAACCAAGAGCTTAAAGTGGCCATATTGGAGAAAGAGGAAGAAGTAGCCAAACATCAGACCGGCAACAACTCAGGAGTCATCCATTCTGGACTCTATTACAAACCAGGGTCGCTCAAAGCCATCAATTGCATCAATGGATATCATGAACTTATCCGGTTCTGTGATGAAGAAAATATTCCCTACGAATTGACTGGTAAAGTGGTGGTGGCCACCAAGCCAGAGCAAATCCCTATCCTCAATGGACTGTATGACAGGGCCCTGCAGAATGGATTGGAGGGTACAAAAAAGATTACCTTGGATGAGCTCAAGGAATATGAGCCTTACTGTGTAGGTGTGGCCGCTTTTCATGTGCCCCAAACAGGTATTGTGGATTACAAAGTGGTAGCCCAACATTACGCCAAAAAATTTGAATCCCTTGGAGGTGAAATTTTCCTGAATAAGACTGTAAAAGGCATTAAGACCTTGAATGGGGTTTCTTATATCCGAACCCAGCATCAGGAATTTGCTTCCCAACTTGTGGTCAACTGTGCAGGTTTGTATTCAGACAAAATTGCCCAAATGACACAGGATGAGCCCATCGATGTCCGCATTATCCCCTTCAGAGGGGAATATTATAAAATCAAAAAGGAACGGGAATATTTGGTCAAAAATCTGATCTATCCGGTACCTGACCCCAATTTCCCTTTCTTGGGCGTTCACTTTACCCGAATGATGAAAGGGGGAGTTGAAGCAGGTCCAAATGCGGTTTTGGCTTTTAAAAGAGAGGGTTACAAACGTTCTCAGGTCAATTTAGCCGAATTGAGCGAAACTTTGGCTTGGCCTGGATTCCAGAAGGTAGCCTCAAAATATTGGAAAACCGGCATGGGGGAATTGTTCCGTTCCTTTTCGAAGAAGGCTTTTACGGAGGCCTTACAGGAATTGATCCCGGATATCAAAGAGTCCGATTTGGTGGATGGCGGTGCCGGTGTCAGGGCCCAGGCCTGTGACAAGACAGGTGGATTATTGGATGATTTCTGTATCCGGGAAAATGAAAATGCCGTCAACGTCCTCAACGCCCCCTCTCCTGCTGCTACCAGTTCATTGGCTATAGGAGAAACAGTGAGTGATTTGGTGTTGAAGCGTTTTTGACTGGTTTAAAAATGAAATCCTGCAAAACAAAAGTTTTAATTCCACAACAAATAAAACCATCATAGTACCTGTGCATGGTAGCAAAGATTTAAAAAAGGAACTTTTTTAGCTATTCTAAATCAAGCAGGAATTGATAAAAAACACATTACATTGAAGGTTGGAAATGTCCTTAAAACCTTTCTATTCCACTGACCATTTAACGGCATTTTCCAGCATCTGTATAAAAGCATCATGTTCCCAGGCAGACGCATCATGGCCTATAGAAGTATAGAACGTTTTTCCTTTTCCTATATTTTTATACCATGCGACAGGATGGTCTTTTCCCATTCCAAAGTTTTTATTCCTGATCAAAAAGAAATTTCCATTGGGATCAATTTTTTCCCCATCAATTCTATAAATTATCCTAAAACCTTGAATTCTTGGATTACTGAAAAAAACATACCATTCATCAGCATGCGTCCAAGTATCTGGCAAATCCTTCTTCAATGAAGGGCTTATATCAGCTTCTAAATACAAATCAGTTTCCTGAATTTGATTTTTTATAGGATGATGGGAGAATTTAGCACCTATTAAGTTTTGCTCATACCATTCCCATCTATGCGAATCATCACCAGCACCGTGTATCCCCAAAAGCATCCCCCCATTCTCAACATAATTCTCCAATACTTGTTGCTGCTTATCATTTAGCACCCTACCAGTAGAATTATTAAAAATGACTACATCAAATTTGGAAAGTTGCTCCTCATTAAAGACACCCCCCGACTCGGTTTCATAGAGAAACCAATCATCTTTTACAGCCATTACTGCAAAAGCTTCCTTCCCCGCATCAATCGAGGCATCATGCCTAAACCCTGTTGTTTTTGAAAACAAAAGCACATTAACTTTTCTATCTGTTGGAAATTCAATGTCAGGCATAACGGTCTCAAACCTTACAGGAAAACCATATTTTACTTTATAAATCAAGAAACTACCAATAAAAACTAATATAATAAATGTTGAAAAAACTGCCCAGGCGAAAATTTTTATGAATTTTTTCATGAGATACTATGATATTTTTTTGTGTAAATTATAAAAATTAAACCAATGTTTCAATTTTTCAAAAACTCTAAAAACCTCATCTCTGACCACGTAAATTCCTCTCCTTTGACTTGAAAACCCGTGTGTCCTCCCCTTTTGGGCATTTCTAAAAAAATATGGTCGGATTTTTCTGCTATTTTAACAGGAAAACATCGGTCATACAACAAAGGGTCATTGAGTGCATTTATTATCAAGGTAGGAATCTGAATGTTAGGCATCCATTGGTCTGCAGAGACGGAATGGTAAAAATCCCCGGCATCCTTAAACCCATGGATTTTGGCAGTGAAATGGGTATCGAAAGTATCAAAATCCTTTACACTTTGTAGCAAATCCAAATCCACCAACCCTGGAAACTGTTCTCCCTTGATTTGCATTTTTGCTTTCAGTTTGTCTAAAAACCGCTTCTTATAAAAAGCATTTTTGCGCCACCTCAAGGTAGCCGCCGAATCAGGTAGGTTACAAGGGGTAGAATAAACAGCGGCTTTTTTGATTTTGGGATTCAGGTCAAGTCCTTTTTCTCCCAAATATTTCAAAGTCTGTGCCCCTCCCATACTGATACCCACTAGGTAATACTCCCTATAAGTCTGGGATCTTTCTACATGCTCCATGACTGTCTCCAAATCGTAGGAAGCCCCGTGATGGTACAATACCGGTCTTTGGTTCATCTCACCGCTACAAGACCTATTGTTCCATGCCAGGACATCAAAGCCCTGTTGATTGAAAAGCTTGGCCAAAGCCTTGGCATAGTGCCTTTCGGAACTACCTTCCAATCCGTGTGAGACGATCAGTAATTTCTCTGACCCCACTTTAGACCAGTCTAGGTCCAAAAAATCGCCATCAGGAGTGTCAATCCTTTCCCTTTTATAATTCACATCCTCTATTTTGCGGAAAATACTGGGAACGATGGTTTCCAAATGCCCATTAAAAAGCAATAAAGGTGGATTCTTGTACGTGGATGTTTTGATCAGGGGCATTTTGTGTTTTTTATTCCACCTCAAAAATAAAACATATCTTCATTCAGGGAATTATTTCTTTTATTTGAATATCATAAAATATACATTATTCACATGAAGAACAAGTTCACGATACTGATTATAGCCGCATTAATTAGCTTCCAGCACACCACAATGGCCCAGACCGTCGATGATTTCGTTGAAAAAATATACCCAGAACTTGATGCCTTATACAAACACCTGCACCAAAACCCTGAACTTTCTTTACAAGAGAAAGAAACGGCCGCCAGAATTGCCCTGGAATTGAAAAATATAGGCTATGAAGTCACTGAAGGTATCGGTGGCTATGGTGTAGTAGGCCTACTGAAAAACGGCCCTGGACCGGTACTTTTGATCAGAACTGATATGGATGCCCTACCCATGGAGGAAAAGACAGGACTTCCCTATGCCTCCACCAAAAAAGGAATTGGCAACGATGGCAAGGAAACCTATATCGCCCATTCTTGTGGGCATGACATTCACATGTCCGTCTTTATAGGCACCGCGAAATTAATGATGGAATACAAAGACAGTTGGCGTGGAACCTTGATGATGGTCGGCCAACCTGCTGAAGAGAATGGCATGGGTGCATGGAATATGCTCAATGATGGACTTTATGAAAGATTTCCACATCCGGATTATGCTATTGCCCTTCATGATGATCCTTTTTTACCTGCCGGTACCTTAGGGTATAAAGCAGGACCACTGATGGCTGGAGTGGACATGATGAACGTAACGGTATATGGCGAAGGAGCGCATGGGGCTGCGCCACATAAAGGCATAGATCCCATCGTATTGAGTGCCCAGATGATCCAGGCTTATCAAACCATTGTAAGTAGAAGGCTGGCTCCTACCGAACCTGCTGTAGTGACCGTAGGTTCCATTCATGGAGGCACTGTCCATAACATCATACCTGATGCGGTGACCATGCAACTTACCCTGCGGTCTTATTCTCCGGAGACTAGAGAGGAACTGATCAGCAGTGTCAAAAGAATCAGTGAATTCTATGCCAAAGCCGCTGGACTTTCTGAAAGTAAAATGCCCAGCTACTGGATCAGGGAGCCTCATACTCCTGCATTGATCAATGATGATCAATTGACCGAAAAAATGGTCAGCGTTTTCAAAAAAAATATGGGAGAAGATAAAGTGGTGGAAGTAGAAGCCCAAATGATTGGGGAGGATTTCAGCCGTTTTGGTTTGCAGGAAAGGCAAATCCCTATTAGCATGTTTTATTTGGGGGCCAATGATCCAGTATTTTTAGAAAAAGCAAGAAAAGAGAACTTGGATATTCCAGGTTTGCACAGTCCATATTTTGCCCCAATACCTGAACCCACAATACGAACAGGGGTTAAAGCTATGGGGATATTTGCTATGGATATATTAAAGAATCGTGAAGTAATGCTCGATGATAAAAAATAACATCATCACATGTTGAAGAAAGCTTTACTTTAAGGTAACCTCAACACCCAATTTTTCATCTACTTTTGAAGTGTAAATTTTCTTCATAGGTATACATAGTCTAAAAGAAGGACAATAGGTGTTGTCCTTTTTTTATTTCTTTCTTTTGACTACGTAATTTTTAATGGGAAATTCCATAACGGCTTTGTCCAATTCACCGTCCTTGTAATAAAACCTATTTTTGTTGCCATTGACATTCACTTCATAATAGTCTTTTACCTTTTGGATAGAAGAAGGTAGGCCATAAGCCTCTGCTAAGAACTCTTTGGCTTGTGTAGGTTCCTCAAAATAAAAGACCGCAGCACTGTAATGAAAAGGCCTTTGTATAACTGTGTCCAATTCATGTTTATAATTGATGGACTGGATTTCATATTGCTCCCCCTTCCATTGGATATTACTTTCAAAGTCTCCCCTATTCGTTTTTGAGGTCATTTTGGCATGCATAAGTTGTTTTCCTTGGAATACGGCACGCGTTAGGTAATCCAAATTAATTTTACCAAAAAACCAAAAACTTACCTGACTTTTTAACTCATATTGGATCTCCGTTCCTTTCCTTTCTTTTTTGGCGACCATTTCACCTATAGTTATTCCAGCAATGGAAACATCATACTTAATGATTTCCTGTGCCTCTACTCCTGACATTTTCATAAAGAAAATAATGATCGATATTCCCAATTTTTTACGCATAACAAATCCTCAACTGATATATATAAACAAAAGTACCCAAAGCAAACTAGCATTATGGCATTTTACCCTCAGATTTAACAAACAAAATCCAAAAGATATCGTTTAATTACATACTTAACCTATAATATTTATAGACTATTAAATTCAAAATAATGACATTAAGATTAGGAGACATTGCACCGGATTTTACAGCGGTAACCACTGAAGGAGAAATCAATTTCCATGAGTATTTGGGAGAAAATTGGGGGATATTATTCTCCCATCCGGCAGACTATACTCCGGTATGTACCACTGAACTAGGTACAGTGGCAAAATTGAAATCTGAATTTGATAAGAGAAATGTAAAGGTATTGGCACTGAGTGTAGATGGTTTGGCCGATCATGAAGGTTGGATCAAGGATATCAACGAAACACAGGCTACACAGGTTAACTTTCCTTTGATTGCTGACAAAGACAGGAAAATATCCCAACTCTATGATATGATCCACCCAAACGCAAGTGAAAACTTTACGGTTCGGTCGGTATTTGTGATTGGTGACGATAGGAAGATAAAATTGATCATTACCTATCCGGCAAGTACGGGAAGAAATTTTGATGAATTGTTAAGGGTAATTGACTCCTTACAATTGACAGCTGACTATTCCGTTGCCACTCCTGCCAATTGGAAACAAGGTGAGGATGTTGTCATAGCCCCTAGCATTAAAAATGAAGATATCTCTTCAAAATTTCCAAAAGGACATAAAGTGATCAAACCATATCTTAGGTCTACTCCTCAACCCAATATATAGTTGTTCAAAAAACACCTGCAATACTCTCAAATTGCAGGTGCTTTCATTTTAAGTACAACTTTCTTTCATTTTTTTATTGCTTATCAATACTTTTTTATACTTTTCGAGCTAAGACCAAACAATCATCCTAGCTATTTCTATAGGTATGCGTATTTATTCTGTTATTACTGGATCCGGAAAATATATTCCAGACATAGTGGTGAAAAATGAAGATTTTCTAAAACGAAATTTCGTTAATGAAAAAGGAGAAAGGATCCCTAAGTCGAATGAGGAAATTGTCCGGAAATTCCAGGAAATCACGGATATTCATGAAAGAAGGTATCTAAGTCCTGAATTCAACACCTCTGATATGGGGTACTTCGCAGCTCAAAAAGCAATTGAATCAGCAGGGATAGACCCCGAAACGCTAGATTACATCATAGTGGCCCACAATTTTGGCGATATCTTACACAATAATATAAAATCTGACCTTGTACCAGCTTTGGCATCAAGAGTCAAACATCTTTTAAAAATCCAAAACCCTGATTGTGTTGCTTATGATTTACCATTCGGTTGTCCGGGATGGGTGCAAGGAATCATTCAGGCAGATTATTTTATCAAATCAGGTGATGCCAAAAAGGTAATGGTCATTGGTGCAGAAAGCCTATCCCGCATAGCGGATCCGCACGATATTGATAGTATGATTTATTCAGATGGCGCAGGGGCTGTAATAGTCGAATCCAGAGAAAGCGACCAACCTCTTGGCCTGATTTGTCACAAAACTCGGTCAGATACTTTCTCTGAAGCCCATTTTCTAAAAATGGACATTTCTTATCATCCCCAGTTTGAGGACAATACACTTTTCATGAAAATGAATGGTAGAAAGTTATACGAATACGCTTTAAATACAGTACCTAAATTGGTCACAGAAACCATTCAAAAAGCTGGAATTGGCATCCATGATATCAAAAAATTACTCATTCATCAGGCCAATGCCAAAATGGATGAAGCCATTATCCAAAGGGTTTTCAAGTTATTTGGAGCTAATGATATCCAATCTCAAGAAGTGATGCCTATGACCATATCCAAATTGGGCAACAATTCTGTCGCTACAGTACCCATCTTGTATGATATGATTGTTAGAGGTGAATTACAGGGACACGAATTTCATCATGGAGATTATTTGGTATTTGCCTCCGTCGGTGCTGGGATGAATGTGAATGCATTTGTATATAAGGTGCCTTAATTATTGTGTACCAAGTACGAAGTACAAAGTACCATGTATGTACCCTGTAATCTGTACCTATTATGACATTAAAGCTATTGTCGTTACTTGGTACATGACACATGGTACAAGGTTAATAGTACTTGGTACAAATTTTTTAAGCCTAAACTTACACAAAAATCCTCCCTACCAAATAGGTTACCGCTTTTCCACCAATAGCCACCCTATCACCTTGCAGTTTACAATTGAGCTTACCACCTCTTTCGGACAATTGCTTCGCAGTAAGGATCGTTTTCCCCAATTTCTCTGCCCAAATTGGAATAAGGGTGGTGTGGGCAGAACCGGTAACCGGGTCTTCGGGAACTCCTACTTGAGGTCCGAAAAAACGGGACACAAAATCCACGGATTGCCCTGGAGCTGTTGCTATGACCCCTCTAGCGGGAATACAGGCAATCTTGGAAAGGTCAAATTGAAGCGAGCTGATATCTTCCTCTTTTTCAAAAACCAATACGACGTCAGACTTTCCTTTAAAAGCCTTTTGCGCAGAAGGTTGAAAGCAATCCAGCAAATCAGAGGTTAGTTGAATTTCTTTGACATCATCCACTGGAAAGTCCAGTATTAAATCATCTGCCTCCTTGGAAACTATCAATTTTCCAGATCGCTGGGAGTAAAAAGTAATAACATTTCCCTCAAAGCCTTCATGCTGAAATAAAACATGGGCAGTAGCCAAGGTTGCATGTCCACAAAGGTCCACTTCAACAGTTGGTGTAAACCAACGCAACAAATACCTTTCCCCTTCTTTGATATAAAAAGCTGTTTCAGAAAGATTGTTCTCCCTGGCAATTATTTGAAGGACATCATCAGGAAGCCATTGGGTTAATGGAACTACAGCTGCAGGGTTCCCTCCAAATACTTTATCTGTAAAAGCGTCTACTTGATATATTTTTAACTCCATGAATAATTAACCTTTTTAGCTATTTATAATTTACTGGCATTAAAGGTATCTCCCATATCCATATCACCAAAATCAAACCCCCTTTTGAACCAACGCGCGCGTTGTTCAGAGGTGCCATGGGTAAAAGAGTCTGGAATAATTCTCCCTGTAGCTTTTTGTTGCAACCTGTCATCACCTACTGAGGCTGCAGCATTCAAAGCCTCTTCCAGGTCTCCAGGTTCTAATACGCCTTTGATCCGATGGGTATGATGCGCCCATAGGCCTGCATAAAAATCCGCCTGTAACTCTAATCTTACCATCAATCGGTTGTATTCTGCTTCCGGTATTTTGCCGCGCTTAGACTGCACCTGAGCCAAGGTTCCGTTTAATTTTTGAACATGGTGTCCCACTTCATGGGCAATGACATAGGCCCATGCAAATTCTCCATGCGCTCCGAGTTTTTTACCCATGTCTCTAAAAAAACTTAAATCTATATACACTTTCTCATCTGCCGGACAATAAAAAGGTCCTGAGGCTGCTGAAGCAAATCCACAGGCTGAATTTACCTGACCGGAGAATAATACCAAAATTGGTTCTCTATATCCAGGCATCAATTGGTTCCAAACATCCTCTGTGTCAGCCAGAACAACGGCTGTAAACTCAGCCATTCGCTCTTCCTCAGCTGTAGGTTGATAAGGAGCTGATACCGAAGAAGTAAGATTACCACCGCCTGTAAATTGGGCTATAAGAGAAAGAGGGTTGGTCCCAGTCAAAAAACTGAACAAAAGCAATACTCCAACGATGACTAACCCTGTTTTTGAGAATAGGATTTTAAGTAATGGCCCCAATAAAAGAGGGTTAATTCCTCCTCCGCCAAAGTTTTGAGGATGCTGACCTCTTCGGTCTTCAATATTGCTGCTTTTTTTTCTTCCTTGCCATTTCATGTGACTTTCAAATAAAAATTAAAACTGAGATGAATTTAGGGAAATTAATCAAGCTCAAAATACTGGATCAAAGAAAAAACCTGACAATCAATTTATTTAGCAATCAAACTTTTCGACCCGAACCAAGCATTAGGTTTCCTTTTGGGGCAGAAAATGCACGTAAAGCAAGTATTTAACTCCTTCGCCATCCCTTACCTACCGGTTGGCAAAGGAGTTAAATGTATGTAGCGTTTGATTTTGAAGCAGCTGATTTACCTAATAGAAATTTTTTTAATGCATTTTTCGGATTAAAATACCTTTTGGAAGAAATGCTTATTTCACATCCTTCAACAATTCTTCCACCGCTTTTTCCAATTGTTGATCTACGCCCTGATCGATTTTTCCTGGCATGTTCTTTATCTGAAACTGAGGCTTGGTTTCATTATTTTCCATCCATTCCCCCGCCTTATTCTTGGCTGAAATGGGCACAATCCCCCATCTTCCTCCATCAGGCAACAATTCCCATCCGGCAAAAGAGCAGGTACCGGGTGTAGGCATCCCTACAGTCTTACCGATTCTCAGATCTGTATAGCCGCAGGCAAAACAATGTCCATCAGAATAGTTGCCTTCATTGAACATAGCCAAGGTGGGTTTGGTCCATCGGAAAGTAGGTTCATATCCCACATCCCTATCCTCGGTGGCGTACGTAATGAATTTCTCTCCTGTAAAGAACATAGCCAAATCTGCCACCAAATCTCCTCCCCCATTAAAGCGGGTATCTACAATTACGCCTTCACGGTCATGGAATTTGCCCATCATTTCTTCATAAGTAGTCCTGTAGGGTCCATCAGACATCCCCGGTATATGTACATATCCCAATTTCCCCTCACTGAGTTTTTCTACTTCTTCCTGGTTCTTCTTGACCCATCTTTTGTAAAGCAATTGGTTTTCCTGTGCCAGCGTGATCGGTTTAACAGTTACTTGTTTACGGAGACTCGTTTTTGGATCTAAGACTTCCAATAAAGTAAATTTATCTGCTTTTCTATTTAGGAATCTTGCCACATCTTTATCCAAACCAATAAGCTCTCCATCAATTCTTTCAATCACCATACCAGCTGAAAGATCCAGACCTGACTTGTCCAAGGGGCCGCCTTTGATGATTTCTGCTATTTTTATTCCCTCGGATTGGTGGCCATAATCCATAAAAATGCCCAAAGAGGCGGTTGCATCTGCCTGAGGAATACTTCTACTGAATCTCGCCCCTGCATGGGAAACATTGAGTTCTCCTATCATTTCAGAAATCATTTCAGCAAACTCATAACTGTTTCCAATAGAAGGGAGGTACTTTTGATAAGACGCAGTGAGCGTATCCCAATCCACTCCATGGAAATCCGAGGTATAAAAAGCCCCCTTTGTCCTGATTTTGATATGCTCAAACATATGCATTCTTTCCTCATCCGTATCCAAAGTCATTTCTCCGGCAATCTTGATATTATCCCTCTTGCTGCCATCGTTGCTTATTTTGGAAATGCTGCCATCAGCCAATAAATAAAGGTTTTTCATCTCTTTATCCCATTCCAATCGACCAAAACCGGCATCCAATTTCAGCTCCATTTTAGTTTCTTTGGAACGTAGGTCTGTACTCCATAAGTTAAAGCCCTTCTCAAACCTGGCCAAATAAAACAATTTCTCCCCTTCTTTATCCAAAACAGCATCTCCCAAACTCGAAGAATGAATCGTCAACTTGGCCTTTCTCTCCCTAAGATCTTCCCAATCAATTTTAAGATCTTCTACTTTCTTGTCCTCTATTTTATCTTCTTTCTTTTCTTCACCATTTTTTGCGGCTTTTTCAATTTCCTTGAGCAGATCAAAATCCTCTTTGCTCAATTGGAACCTCTCATAAGCTGCTTTACTAAAGAATAAAGCAAAGACGTCGTTTTGGGATCCTCCACTGGTAGCAAAACTCTTCAGACCATCTCTATTGCTGAACCAGATCATTTGTTTACCCGAATTAACCCATTTAGGCCTGCTGTCTCCATAACCGCTCTTGGTAAGGTTTTCCATCGGTCTTATTCCCGTAGCATCCAAAAGCACCACCTCTCCGTTGGCCATCGTAGGCCTATATTCTACCAACAACCACTTGCTATCTGGACTCCAAGTGAAATATTTGTCTCCATCCTGCATATGGAAAAACTCATCTGGGGTCATTAATGTCACCGTGGATTTACTGGCCAAATCCATTACTTTTAATGTACGCCTTCCTTCCACATAAGCCAATTTTTTTCCGTCGGGAGATAAATCTGGTAAGTAATTATCATGCTCATTACCCACCAGAACTTCTTCTTTTAACAGCGTGCTGGCAAAAAAGAAAGCTTCCTCTGCTTCTCTTACCTTTTTGGCCTGAAAAATCTGCCATCTGCCATCTCTTTCTGATGCATAGAGAATGGATTTACCATCCGGTGCAAACTGTACAAAACGTTCCTGCTGTGGCGTATTGGTAATGCGCTTGGTCATGGCACCATCCACCGAAGTCACAAAAACTTCCCCCCTGGCAATGAATGCGATTTCTTTTCCATCAGGTGATATAGACATTTCCCTGACCCCACCATTGATACTGATGAAGCTATCAGAATTTTTGATACCCTGGGTAATAATTTCTATGGGAATCTTTTCAGGCTTTTCTCCCTCTACCAAAGTGTAAATTTCTCCATCATAGGAAAAACTCATCATGCCATTATCAGCTATGGTTAAAAACCTGACAGGAAAGTTTTCAAGTTCTGTGAGTGCCTTGCTTTGATCCGGATTTGAGAGTCCCATTTTGTATACATTGAAAGTACCATTGGCCTCACTGAGGTAATAAATGGAATTTTCATCTGGAGAGAAAACAGGATTCCTATCTTCACCATAAAATTTGGTAAGTTGGGTGTGGGTGTGGGTCTCCTCATCATAGAGCCAAATATCTCTAGCGATAGCAGACTGATGCTTTTTTCTCCATTCGTTTTCACCACCTTTTTTATCTTGATATACCATTTTTTTACCATCCTTACTGACCTGAACATATTCTGCTGGGATGGTCCATATCTGGTCTACTCTTCCTCCTTTTACAGGCGCTTTGTAGAGTTCTGGTTGAGATGAAGTGGGATATTGTCTATGCTCGGCCAAATCCTGACGCATGCCGCCAAAGATCACATATTGATCATCCGCCGAAAAGCTGTAGGGCATTTCATCATTGGAATGATAGGTCAACCTGTTCGCATTCCCCCCATCGGCATCCATGACGAAGACATCAAAATTACCATACCTGTCAGAGGCAAAGGCAATTTTATTACCATCCTTACTCCAAACAGGCATAAAATCATGGGCTTCATGAAAAGTAAGTTGTGTGGCCCTTCCTCCTGTGGTTGGGAGCTTGAAAAGGTCACCTTTGAAGGTAAATACAATTTGGGTACCATCCGGTGAAATAGCAGGATACCTTAACCATTTAGGGGCATTATTTGCCCAGCTAACAGTAAATACCGTAAATAAGAAAACAGTCAAACAAGATTTTATCAATTGCATAGTTTCAATCTGAATTTTAGCCTCAAAAATACCAAAAAACTTCAGAGCTGCACGATAAAAATTGACTACAGGAAACCAATGGTGGCCATTGGCTTGATCCAATGATTAGTTTTGTAATAGATAAACCGAATTTTATTCAAAAATAAAAGGTTGAGGGGTAAAACACAGCAAAAAAATCAGAATCGCCAACCAAGCGATTACCTTTCTTTGCCGATTCATTTCTCTTGTCCCGCTTACCTCAGGATGGTCTATACCCATCACACGTCCCAGTAAAAAGGCAAAAAGTAACCAGCCTGAATATCCTTCCAATGTCGGGAATAAAAAAGTAAGGCCATATTGAACTGCCGCAATCAATAAAATGAGGGCCCATTTACTGTCATTAGGAAGGCGGGCTTTCCTGTAAATGATATATAAAAACCCTATGTATAAGGGAATCCTAATCAGCAACTGGCTGATATCCTGGTAAGGATTGATAATGCCAAGACCTGCATAAAAAACAAATGCTGTAAAAAAGACCAAAGAAATTTTGGAGTGATGCTTAGGGAACAATCCAAAAATAACATGTCCACCGTCAAGTTGGCCTATAGGAAGCAGGTTCAATGCGGTAAAAAACAAAGCCAAATAGCCTGCAAATAAATAAGGGAAATGGATCACCTCGTACATATCAGGCATTTTTTCGGGCTCGGCCAAGGTATTTTCCATGATATAAAAAAGCAGGTTATATCCTAATCTCAGATTGATGTACCCCTCTTCTTCTGCCTTTCCTTTGAAATCAGGATCAAGGTATTCTGGGTGAATTTCATAAATGTAGTCTGCTTCTGGAAGTTGGGTAAAACCATACCAAAGAACGAAAAAAGCAACAATAAACCCAGCAAGAGGGCCTGCAACTCCTATGTCGAAAAACTTTCTTCTGCTATTGATGAAACCTTTCATTTGAATAATGGCTCCAAAAGTTCCAAGAGAAAGTGAACCAAGAAAACCTAGCCATCCAGGTATAAAATATGGCATTGACGATTTGACACGATGGTGTATAGAAGTCAATAGATGCCCCATTTCATGAACAAAAAGAATCCCAATAAAGGGTATTGAAAAATGCAATGATTTCAAAAAGTATTCCAAAGTAAGGGCGTTCCCTTCGCTACCAAAAAGCCACTTGCCATACAGCCATTCTCCTCCAGCGAGTGTGGTGGTAATAATTGTGACTAAAAATAATGATATATGAATGAGGTATTCTTTGGGCTTATACATTCAGGTAAATTAAATCAATCCAAAAAATTCAACCAAACCCCTTGGATGGGTAATCTGATAACTCTGCATCCCTGCTTTCTTTGCTCCTTCCACATTCGCAGCCAAATCATCAAAAAATAAAACGTTTTTACCAGGTATTTTGATTTCATCCAATACAGCCTCATAAATTGCTAAATCAGGCTTGGCCAAACCCATTTCATGGCTTAAAAACACCGCTTGGCAAAGTGAATATACAGAGCTTTCACCATTTTGATCTTGAAGAATTTCAGCCATTTTTTCAATATGAATGGCGTTGGTATTGCTCAAAATGCCAGTTCCATACTGGAATTTCAAACGGTGGACCAAATCAATTCTTTCCTGGGGAATAGTCCGCAAGAGACTATTCCAAACATGGTCTATTTGGGAATCTGTCCAATCTTCATTATACAACCGTCTAACTTCATTTCGGAATTCCTCTGAACTGATCTCCCCTTTTTCGTAATCTTTGTGGAACTGAGAAGGAAAAAATTGTGCCGTAAGGTCATGCTTGTGCTCAGGAAGTATTTTTTTCAACTCATTGATACTGAAATCGTAATCAATATCGATGATGACATTGCCTAAATCAAATATAAAAAAATCAATGTTCGGTGGTATTTTCATGGTTTTTGAAGTTGTAAATTTAAATTCAAATATGTAACATTGCAGTCCCATTTGCAAGGCTGTTTAGTAATAAAAAGTTTTGTAGAAGCCGGGCCTATAACTCAGTTGGTTAGAGTATCTGACTCCCCCGAAGTATCGGGGCAGAAAGTCACCGGGAATATTAAAAATAATTTGGGCTCCCGATAACTATCGGGACTCAGTTGGTTAGAGCTTCTGACTCCCCCGAAGTATCGGGGCAGGAGGTCACTGGAAATATTGAAAATAGTTTGGGCTCCCGATAACTATCGGGACTCAGTCGGTTAGAGCTTCTGACTCCCCTGAAGTATCGGGGCAGGAGGTCACTGAAAAAAAAATTAGATATTGGGCCTATAGCTCAGTTGGTTAGAGCTTCTGACTCATAATCAGGAGGTCGCTGGTTCGAGCCCAGCTGGGCCCACTAGCCGAGATGAAAATCTCGGCTTTTTTTGTATTTTGATGTTCCATTCGCTAACCACTTTTTCTATGAAAACTATTGTATATATCCTTCAGTCTGAAAAATTGAATCGCTTTTATACAGGTTTGACAACACTGAATATTGAAGAGCGTCTGAATAATCATCTTGAAAAAAAGTATTCCTCCTTGAATTTTACCCGAAAAGCGAATGACTGGAAAATCTTTTTATTCATTGAATGTAAAAGTACTTCACACGGTAGAAAACTTGAACTTTTTATTAAGAAAATGAAATCCTCTAAGTTTATTTGGAGTTTAAAAGATGATCCAGAAAAGCTCCAAAATATAATTGAACGAACAAATCA
>NZ_SLAP01000104.1 GCF_007126775.1 Cecembia sp.
CACCATGCAATTTAGCCAAGAAATTTCGAATTAAAACCTTTCAATTCTTTCTTTGACCTGTTCCATCAACCACATAGGGGTAGAAGTGGCACCACAAATGCCTACTGACTCATTTGGGCCAAACCATTCTTCTAATACCTGACTGGGATTGGATACAAAAAAGGTGTGTGGGTTTTTCTCCTTGCACACATTATAAAGGACTTTCCCGTTTGATGATTTGGTACCGCTCACGAAAATGATTTTGTCAAACTTGTCAGCAAACTCCCTTAGTTCTTTGTCTCTGTTGGACACCTGTCTACAAATGGTATCATTGGTATTAACAGTGATACCATTTTCTTTCAGGACGTCATTGATCTCATAAAATTTATCAGTGCTTTTAGTTGTTTGACTATACAGAGTTAGATTTTTGGGCAAGCTGGGAAGATCCAGTTCTTTTATGTCCTGAAATACTACTGCTTTATTGTTTGTTTGCCCCAAAAGCCCGATCACTTCTGCGTGTCCATGCTTTCCGTAGATATAGATGGTCTCATCCTTATCAAAAGAATTTTTTATCCTGTTTTGCAGTTTCAATACGACTGGGCAACTGGCATCTATTAAGGTCAAATTATTATTGATTGCCAATTCATATGTGGAAGGTGGTTCACCGTGAGCCCTAATCAAGACTTTCTCGTTTTCAAGATTTCTGAGCTCATTGTGGTCAATTATTTTTAAGCCTTTTGCAGTAAGCCGATTTACCTCTTCATCATTGTGTACAATATCTCCTAAACAATACAGATAGCCTTGCTCTTCAAGAATTTCCTCTGCCATTTCTATGGCATATACAACTCCAAAACAAAAGCCAGAGTGCTGATCAATATGTACTTGTAGGTTCATCATAGCTTTTAACTTATCACTATATGAATTGTTTATAATTAACTATTTCAATTCTTCTATCTGAATTAGGAAGAAAAATTTAGCTATAGTCATTGATTTATCCAAGACCTAATTTCATACCAAAATAAGTGCCCAATAAGAGGGACAATTTCTTGGCATTGGGGATGCGGATCCTTTCTTGCGTGATTGTCTCTGCAGGTAAACCTTTGATTTTGTCAAAGAGTTTTTGATAATACAAGTATGCTACCTTAACACCCATTTTAGCTCCTTCTGGAAGTCTTCTAATGCCGTCTAGTGCATCATCAAAATCCTTTTGAATATCTTCTTCTATCAATTGCTTAGCCGTCTTGTCAAATGCATTGAAATCTACACCTGGGAAGTACACCCTCCCTCTTTCTTCGAAATCGCTTTTAATATCTCTAAGGAAATTGACTTTTTGAAAAGCTGCGCCCAATTTGCAAGCTGGAGATTTTAAACTTTCATACATGGTCTGGTCTCCTTCGACAAAGACCTTAAGACACATCAGACCAACTACTTCTGCAGATCCATAAATGTATTCATGGTACTTTGAATCGTTGTAAGTTTTGAAATCCAGATCCATTTCCATGCTTTTTAGAAAAGCCTCAATCAGATCAAGATCTATATGGTACTGGTTAACGATCAGTTGGAATGCATGCAATACGGGATTAAGACTGATTTTATTTTCAATGGCATCATACGTATCTTTTTTGAATTGATCCAGAAGGCTCTTTTTGTCTTTATCGTGGAATGTATCTACAATTTCATCTGCATACCTAACAAAACCGTAAATTGCATAAATGGGCAAATGAAACTTTTTATTCAAAGTTCGGATTCCAAGAGTGAAGCTAGTGCTGTACCGTTGGGTAATTAGTTTACTGCACTCCATTGTGGTCTGATCAAAAAGCGCTTTTGCATCCATACCCATAATATACAAATTAATCTACAAATTGTTTTCTTTGATCACTTCTTTTGCAACCACATGGCCCGAAATGATCGTTGGGGGAACACCCGGCCCGGGTACGGTCAGCTGTCCGGTATAATAAAGATTTTTAACTCTTTTACTTTTTAAAGAAGGCTTGAGAATAGCTGTTTGAAAAAGCGTATTGGCCAAACCGTAAGCATTCCCTTTAAAGGCATTGTAATCCGACTTGAAATCACTGTGGGCGTAAGAGCGTTTGAAAATAACATGGCTCCTGATTTCCTGGCCGGTCAATTTCTCCAATCTGTCCATTACCATATGGTAGTATTTTTCTCTTATTTCTTCCCCGTCTTCCAAATTTGGTGCAAGAGGGATGAGGATAACCAGGTTTTCCTTCCCTTCCGGCGCGACACTCGGGTCTGTTTGGGAAGCTGCAGATAAGTAAAACAAAGGTCGCTCCGGCCATCTTGGGTTGGTATAAATAGCATCAGCATGAGGCCCCATTTGCTCGTCAAAAAACAGACAATGGTGGGTCAGATTTTTCAGTTTTTTGTCTATACCAAGATAAAACAAGAGCGAAGAAGGCGCCATTACGCGCTTATCCCAATATTTTTCGCTGTAATTTCTATATTCAGGAGCCAATAATTTGGAGTCAATATGGTGGTAATCGGCAGCCCCAATTACTACATCAGCTTCAAATTTATCACCGTTTTTTAGCACTACACTTTTTGCTGTTCCATTTTGAACATCAATATGGGAGACATCTGCTCCTAAATAGATTTTCACCCCTTTTTCCTCTGCAAGAGTAACCATTCCTTTGACAATTTCATGCATACCACCCATGGGGTACCAGGTACCTAAAACAATGTCGGCATAATTCATGAGGCTGTAAAGTGCAGGGATATTATCGGCAGTTTCACCTAGGAAGATCACAGGGAATTCCATCAGCCGAATTATTTTTTCATGTTTGAAAAACTTTCTGACATGTTTGGACATGGATTGAAATACATCCATTTTGATGATATCCGCAAGAAGGCCTGGGTTTGTAAATTCGAAAAGGGAACGACTCGGCCTGTAAACCAGTTCATTAATACCTACTTGGTATTTGTATGCTGCCTGTTCTAGGAATGCATCAAGCTTTGGGCCCACCCCTGGCTCCATACTTTCCATAAGGGCTCGAAATTGTTCAAGGTCAGCAGGTATTTCAACAAATTCATTTTCTCCAAAAACTACTGTGTAGGAGGGGTCCAAGCGTATCAGATCATAATAATCAGATGGTTTTTTTTCAAAATAGGCAAAATATTTTTCAAACACATCCGGCATCCAATACCAGGAAGGACCCATATCAAAAACAAAACCCTCGGCTTCGAACTTTCGAGCTCTACCGCCAGGGTTTGTATTTTTTTCTAGAATTGTAACCTGATAGCCTGCGTGTGCCAAATGTGTAGCTGCAGAAAGTCCGGCAAATCCAGCACCTATGACAACTACATTTTTTTTGGGCATAGTTGATTAAATTTTATGTTTGTATACGTGCAAGTCTTCTTTTAATAGCTTTCTGGCAATATGGATTCTATTTTTTACAGTTCCAATTGGAATATTCAATTTATCAGCAATTTCATGGTATTTGAAACCTTTGTAATGCATCATAAAAGGGTCTTTATACACATCATCCAATTTTTCAATGGCAGTATAGATGTCATCTAGGGTAAAGTCACCATAGGCGCCATTCTCTACTAGAATATCTCCGGAATTGATATAATGCAAATTATCTGTAGTGTCTACGAAAGTACCTCTTCTTACCATTCTTTGATAATTGGTAATAAAAGTATTCTTCATTATGGTATAAAGCCAAGCTTTTAAATTTGTGCCTTCAGTAAACTTATCTCTGTTTGTAAATGCCTTTACCATTGTATCCTGCATGAGGTCATTGGCATCGTCCATATCTCTGGTCAATTTGAGCGCAAACGGCTTCAGAGAACTTGAAAGTTTGTTAAGCGAGTAACTGAATTCTAGAGTTGTCATGGCTATTTGTTTTTGTTTAATCAAATGTAACAAAAGTTAAACACTCTGCAAATATTTTGTCTAATTATTTTGAAAAAATATTAAACAAAAATTAAGCATCTAAATATAAAATACCTAAAAACTGCTATTTTGGGACGTATCATCATATTTTACAAAAAAAAGGTGAAGAATTAATTCTTCACCTTGTTTAATTTTTTTCATAAAATGTAAAACTATTTTTCTTGAGGCACTGCCTCAATTTCTTCGAGCTGATCTTTGAGTTGCCTGATATAATGCATGGCCCTCATATTTTTTGGAAGTTTTAAGTCTTGCCCTACAATTTGATAACCGGATACGATGATTTGACAATCAGCAAATCTCTCTGCCAATTTGCTGAGGTATTCCTGTATATATTCAGAACTTGGGGAGGTAGTTATAACGGTAAGAAGAAATTCCGGTTTGTGTAGTTTGTAGACAGACCAGAGATCGTCACTTGGTGTATTTTGGCCCAGATAAATTACTTTGTGTCCTCTATTTTTGATTAAAAAAGCAGCAAATAATATTGAGATTTCATGCAGTTCACCTTCTGGAAGAAATAGCAAAAATTTCCTTCCACCACTTTTGGAGACTTGTCCGTCTATGGCTACGATCAGCTTTTGGCGAACCAGATTACTGATAAAATGCTCTTGAGCAGGATTAATAGCACCAGTTTGCCAAAGAACCCCAATTTTGGACATAAAAGGATAAATGATATTCATCATGGTCTGTTCAAAACCGATTTTCAGAATATTGGTGGAAAGTACTTTATCAAATCTTTCTTCATCCATTTCTATCATGCAAATGGTCAATGCATGAATCTGATCATCGTAGGTTAAGCTCCTCTCAGTCAACTTTACCACTTCCTCCCTCATCTCAGATTCCGTCATTCCCGCAATCTTGCTGATCTTATATCCATTATCATTCAATAAAGCAACATTCAGAATCAGTTTTAAATCATCATCATCATAGTAGCGGATATTGGTATCTGTTCGCTTTGGAGAAAGCAAATTGTATCTTTGCTCCCAAATGCGCAATGTATGGGCCTTTATCCCAGATAACTGTTCTAAATCCTTGATAGAATACGTGCTTTCTATACTCATTTGCTTTTAAAATACTTTTTCGGTACAACAAAAAGACCAAAAGAAACAGCATCTTCCTTTTTATTGGTGGCATGATGCGCTTGATGGGCTCTGAAAATTCCTAATAGAAATTTACTCCGAGGCCTTTCAAACCATTTCAATCTTCGATGTACCAAAACATCATGAATGAAAAAGTAAAGCATGCCATAAATGCTAATTCCTATGCCGATCCAAAAACGGTAATCCAGTGCTTCCAAACCAAGGAAGATTAAGATAACAGCTACAGTCCCGAAGATCAATGAAAATAAGTCATTGAGCTCAAAGAATGATTTGGAGGGCTGATGATGGGTCTTGTGGATATTCCACAAAGGGCCATGCATGATGTATTTATGAATGAACCAACCAGAAAATTCCATGATTGCGAAACCTACTATAGTGAACAACACTGCGTACATCATTTTGTTAACCTATTTAAGATCAGAATGTTTTATAGAAGTTATACAATAAAATTTAAGATAAGAAAGAAAGCCACCAGATTGGCCAAAAGAAAAACAGCGATTTTGTTTTCTTTCTTGAATTGTAGCTTTCTATAAATCATGTGTATGATGAAGGCAACTCCAAACCAACCTATATAATTGGATAAGGGAATTATTCCACCTTCCCAGGACCAGAAGTCCAAGGCAATTGCAACAGGTTCAATGGCATAATCGATACTTACCATAGTAATTGCACCTATGCTGGCTGCCAACCAATCTATATTGATCAAACGGTTCAATATAGATCCGGTCAGGTAAATCAATAAAAGCCAGTTGACCCCGATCATCAGGGGTACTTCCATCAGTTTAATGCCCAAGACTGGACCATAATTATAATTGCCGAAAGGAAAGCCGGTATGTACCCCCATTACCTCTGAACCATAGCCAAGGAACCAGGCCAGTGCTGCAAAAACCAAAAAGTTTTTGTTCCAATCTTTGTGGAACCAAAACATCACCCCTAAAGTAAG
>NZ_SLAP01000107.1 GCF_007126775.1 Cecembia sp.
AGAAATGTACGTCACTCTGAGTGAAGCGAAGAGTCTCCTATTTTATGGGAGATACTTCGACTCCGCAGGCTCCGTCTCAGTATGACGGTTCGCTAGATGTCATTGCCTTTCTGTAAATGGGAAATTTTAAAATCTCAGAATGAAGTTTTAATAGCTATAATTTCCCTTGATATTAAAAGTCTTTCGTTTCCTTGCTTCTGCATTCAAATTTTCATAAATTTAATTGTTTACAATTAAAAAGTTATGGCTATTGCAGATAAAGAACCCGGATTTCCCTTTTATGTGGTATCAAGACTGATTTCCCAAGCCTATAGAGAGCCATTGAAAACGCTTGGATTGACGTATCCACAGTATTTGGTGATGCTTTGCTTATGGGAGAAAGACGGCTTGATGGTTTCCCAAATTGGGGAAAGGCTTTCTTTGGATTCCGGTACACTCACCCCCTTGCTTAAAAGGTTAGAAACCATGAACCTGGTCAAAAGGGAAAGAAGTGAAGAAGATGAGCGAAAGGTTCAAATAGAGCTGACTTATCCAGGGAAATCTTTGCAATCCAAATCGGTTCAGTTGGGCCAACATGCGCTCTCAATTTTGGATGGTTGGAAAGAAAAAGACAAAGAAAAGTTGTTTGAATTGGTTCAGAAATTGATTCAGGATTTAAATGGGGAATAAATATTGCCCGTTTGAAAGTAGATGGATGAAAGACTTTCAATTTTCCAAGCATGAAATTCCTGAGGCAGCGTATTTTCCAAAGGGAGGTTTGATCATATATTCCTCTATTCTAGCCTTAAGTGGGAAATCCTGCATTTGATAATCTGGTGTATATCTTACCTCGTCCCAATAGGTGGATTTGGGGTTCTCTGCTCTTGGATCTCCTGTATCGGACATCCATTTTAAGAGCTGTTCTTTCATTTGGCTCTTGACCGCAACAAAAGTTGCATCTTTTGCTAGATTGTTTAACTGATAGGGGTCTTTGACCACATCGTACAATTCCTCCTCTGTCCTCACTCCAAAAGAAAGGTTAAAATAATCCGGCATGCCTGGGTCAGCTTTCCCTTCCATGTTCATAATCAGGTATTTGGTAATGGAGTTATCCACATCTCCATACTGCCCCACAGACTGGTGAACTGTATGGTCACCTGCAGGATTTCTATCTGGCAAAGGATTCCAAATGTATAGGTATTCATGGTTTCTTACTGCCCGCATGGGGTAGCTCAAGTTACCTTGGCGCACATTGGCATGTCTTTCACGCTCCATGAAGACTTGTTCCCTGCCTTGTTTATCTCCTTCAAAAAGTGGCCAAAGGGATTGCCCACTCATATCATTTGATTTCAGATCTGCTGCCTCTAAAAAGCTAGGTGCAAAGTCCACAAAGCTTACAAATTCATTGATCACAGTACCTGCTTTTATTTTTTCCGACCAGCGGATGACCAATGGCATTCTGGTACCAAAGTCATAAAGATTTGCTTTTGCTCTTGGAAAAGGCATTCCATTGTCACTTGTCATGACAATGATGGTATTCTCCAACTCTCCAAGGTCTTCAAGGAGTTGAATGAGTTGGCCACATTCACGGTCAAATCGCTCCACTTCGAAATAATAATCAAGGATGTCATTTCTTACGCAGTCATTGTCAGGGAAAAATTGCGGAACAAGGACATCGGAAAGCTTCATTCCGGTTTGTATACCGGTATTGGTAACATATTCCCTATGGGGATCACTGCTTCCAAACCAAAAGACAAAAGGCTGCTTGTTGTTCCTTTTTTTAAAAAAGCATCAAATTCATCAAAGTTTTTGCCAGCAGGGTTATGGTTAAAACCGCTAATTTCATACTCTCCAGGACCCCATCCTTTCCTAGTGGATCCAGTAAAATATCCTGCTTTTTCCAAAAGGCCCACATAGGTGGGATAATTGGAGGGAAATTCCGACCATAGATTTCCCCCTGCTTCGTTTTGATGAGGATACCTCCCTAGTAGGATCGAGGCCCTGGAAGGAGAACAAGAGGGAGAAGTGACATATGCATTTGTAAATAAAGCACCTTCTTTGGCCAGACGGTCAAAAGTTGGCGTTCTGACTACAGGGTCTCCATAAATGCCGGCGTGAGGATAAGACCAATCATCCGCAATTAGGAAAAGGATATTAGGCGAAGGGGATTGAGGCTTTTTTTCCTCACAGGAGGAAATTATCAAACAAATTAAAAAGCAAAGCACAGGGGTATTTGCTAGCGTTTTATTCATTATTAAAGCAATTTTATTGCTATCAATATACTAAAGTTATTGTGAACCAGCACATCCAATTCCTTTCCTTTACCCACATCAACATATCCATCGCAAGAAAAGAGAATAAAATCAAAATTTACGTTTATTTTTGAAGCCTAAATTCACTGATTATCATGTCCTCCTTGAAAAGAAAAATAAAAGTAGGTCTGGTGCAAAACGCTTGTTCCACTGACCTTCCGTCTAATCTAAAAAAAGCGGAAGCAGGAATCCGTGAGGCTGCCCAGAAAGGGGCACAGATAGTATGCCTTCAGGAGCTCTTCGGTTCCCTTTATTTCTGTGATGTGGAAGATCATGCAAATTTTGGTCTGGCTGAAAAAATCCCAGGACCTTCTACCGATAAATTCAGCGCTTTGGCAAAGGAGCTGGGCGTAGTAATCATCGCTTCATTATTTGAAAAAAGAGCAGAGGGGCTTTATCATAACACCACAGCTGTTTTGGATGCTGATGGTGTCTATTTGGGCAAATACCGAAAGATGCATATTCCGGACGATCCCGGCTATTATGAAAAGTTTTATTTTACTCCCGGTGATCTGGGATACAAAGTCTTTAAAACAAAATTTGCCACTATAGGAGTCTTGATCTGTTGGGATCAGTGGTATCCTGAAGCGGCCCGCATCACTTCTTTGATGGGTGCGGAGTTGCTGTTTTACCCTACTGCCATCGGGTGGCACAAGGATCAGGATGAAAATACCAACAAAGAGCAATACCATGCCTGGCAGACAATCCAAAAGTCGCATGCAGTAGCCAACGGCGTTCCCGTGGTATCCGTCAACCGGGTAGGTATTGAAGGGGATATGAAATTTTGGGGTGGCTCTTTTGTGACCAATGCCTTTGGTTGGGTTACCTATCAGGCAGACCATGAAAAAGAACTGGTACATGTGGAAGAAATTGACATGGACCTTTCCGATAGGTACCGGACCCACTGGCCATTTTTGAGGGACCGTCGCATCGAAACTTATTCCCCTATCCTGAAAAGATTTATCGATGAAGATTGACAATGGGAAAACTCCTTTGGAATTGGGTTATACTTTTCCGGCTGAATTCCATCCCCATGCAGCCACTTGGTTGAGCTGGCCGCATAAAGAGGCTTCCTGGCCTGGAAAGATTTCTACCATATATCCAGCATATTCCGAATTTGTCAAGCTGCTGGCAGAAGGGGAAGAAGTCCATATCAATGTCGCGGATCAGAAGATGGAGAATATTGCAAAATCGCACTTGGTCATGGCCGAAGCTGACTTGTCTAAAGTGTTTTTCCATCATTTTCCCACCAATGATGCATGGTGCAGGGACCATGGTCCCGCTTTTCTAGTCAATGAAAAGGCTGCACATCGCAAAGCTTTGGTGAAGTGGAATTACAATGCCTGGGGAGATAAATATCCTCCTTATGATTTGGACAATGAAATTCCTTTTCAAATTGCCAAATACAGAAATATCCCCTGTTTTAAGTCTGACATCATCATGGAAGGGGGTTCCATTGAGGTCAATGGAAAAGGTACATTGATGACTACTGAGGCCTGTTTGCTCAATCCCAACCGCAACCCACATCTTTCCAAATCCCAAATTGAAAAGTACCTGCGGGATTTTTATGGGGTGGAAAATATACTTTGGTTGAAAGATGGTATCGTGGGAGATGATACAGATGGGCATATTGATGACCTGACCCGCTTTGTGAAAGAAGATACGGTAGTCACGGTAGTGGAACATAATAAGCAGGATGAGAATTACCAAGCTTTGAAAGAAAACACTGAACTCCTTTCCCAATTGACCTTGGAAAATGGGAAAGCTATCAATGTCATTGAGCTGCCCATGCCTGCTCCTGTGGTATTTGAGGAAATGCGCTTGCCGGCCTCTTATGCAAATTTCTATATCGCGAATAAATATGTGATTGTACCCACTTTCCGGGATGACAATGATGAAAAGGCCTTGGAGATACTGCAAGGCTGCTTTCCTGACAGAATGGTGGTCGGAGTGGATTCCTGGGATTTGATCTGGGGTTTGGGAAGCTTTCATTGTCTCAGTCAACAGGAACCTTTGTAGTTTAACCACAGATGAACGCAGATAAACACTGATTTAAAATTACCTGTCCATCCGTTTTTGGAATAGGACTTTAGGATTCATATCAATAAATAAGTGATTTTATAAAATGTAATTTACAAAATGTGAAATCAATTTTTTTTAGAGTTGAAAATAGGTGCTTGATTTCCTGCAGGATTCCGTGCTATTTCTCATAGGAATGGAATCTTGGTATCCGATTTTTTGAAAGCAAAGGATGGAATTGAGAGCGCGGTATCACCGCACTCTCATTTCTATACCCCGTAAAACCTCTTTCCGTTGGCCAAACATGGCCTGTGGGCTAGCCTAAGCATGCCGACGCTTTATAGCGAATTGCACCTACTGGCAAAGTAGTGTATCATTATTTTTCACTTTTAAGAAAAATTAATCCGGCCACTTCATACCCTCGATATAGGGCGCACCTGCATTTTCCATTTCTGATGCGATGGACTGCAGCGACTGATTGAGCTTTTTTAGCTGCTCAGTGGCTTTCTGAATTTGATTGTTGGCAATTTGCAGGGTTTGCTTGGAAGTTTCTGTTGGTCCATAGAGAGAAGTAGAAATTCCCCTGTTTACTGCGAATAGCCGCTCACCTATAGTTGGTGGAGTTTTTTCACCCACTTGTAGTTTCGCCGGATTGCCATATACCTCCATGTGCAAATGGTAGAGTTCATTTCGCATGTCATGGAGTTTGGCATCGATAGTGCCAGGTTCGGCAGTAGATTGCAGCAAGGCCTTGCGCATGGCATCCACTGTTTTTATACTTCGGTCTATGTTGATGTCAAGTGCTGAAGCGTCTCTTGCCGCTGCTTCATACGAACGCCAAAAAGCCGCCACTTCTTTTTCTGGAGCCCCTTCCAGCGCACCCTTATACAGTCTCTCAACTTCAAAAGTAATTGGGTCATCCAAAGCCGTGGTGACACCATCTTCACTTTTGTAGAGTGTAGCCGTGTAAGTTCCAGGGGCGGCCATAAGACCTTCTTCATTCGATTGCCCACCATGGATGCTTAATGCAGTAGGTGCTGGATACCGCAAGTCCCAAGAAATGCGATGAAAGCCCTTTTTCGTTGGACCTTCTACACGCCTGATTACATTACCAGAGGCATCCTGAACCAGTATGAAAATGCCGGGTTTTTCCTGAATCTCTTCAGCTGCTCTTTCCTCCCAACTTGGCATAGGTACGTCACGTTCGGCAGCCGTAAGGGATTTTTCTACGGCTTGTCTCATTTCCGCTTTGGTTTGCAAACCATCTTTCAGGTGGTATGTAAAAACAGCACCAAAGTCAGGGTTTGGGGCAACATAATAGGAAGCGCCTTGCGTGCCTTTTGGCTTGCTGAAATCCAAATGTGAGCGGGGGATATACCATAAGGCTTTACGGGTAGAGTAAAGCGAGCCTTCTTTTTGAAGTGAAGCAGTGCTGACTTCTCTAAGGACACTATAATCATCGAATATGAAAAACCCTCGTCCAAAAGATGCTCCAACCAGGTCATTCTCCCGCTTTTGAATTGCTAAATCCCGGAAAGAGATTGTTGGAACGCCTCCTTCAAGCTTGGTCCA
>NZ_SLAP01000130.1 GCF_007126775.1 Cecembia sp.
CAAAGGATAAAGAAAAGATTTAAAAATCTCCATGTTTTTCTTCTCGTCCTGAGCGCACTGTATGACCCAATCTTCTGAAAAAGGAAGTTCTGAATCTTTCATTGCATCCATGTAACCACGTAATCTTTCTTTGCCTATTGTTATTTCCTTTGATAAAAGTAAAAAATAAATTTTCCGGCAGCCTCTATCAATCAATTGCCTGGTTGCATCCCAGCCACTTTGGTAATCGTTGGTAATGAATTTGGTAGTAGGTATATTCTGGGCAATCCTGTCAAAGAAAATGATGGGTATTCCATGCCGCTGTACCTGTTCCAGATGTTCCCAGCTGCTTGTTTGACTGGACACAGACATAACAATAGCATCTACCCTACCACCAAGCAAATAGGAAATGATTTTTTTTTCTTGGGTCACATCTTCGTGGGAATTATACACCAATAGATGATAACCATGTTGCTTTGTAATATCTTCAATCCCGTCTATGACCTGTGCAAAAAAATTATTGATCCTTTCCGGTATAATGACGCCAATGGTTTTGCTCCTCAAAGCCCTTAAACTTCTTGCGTAAGGATTGGGTTGATAATTGAGTTCTTTTGCAAGCGCAAGTACCTTGTCCTTTGTGGCTTGGCTGATTTCATAACTGTCATTCAAAGCACGGGAAACAGTAGAAGGTGCCATGTTCAGTTTTTCTGCAAGGTATTTGATATTGATTTTTGTCATTTCAGCGCTTCGATTTGGATATGCTTCGGAAGATAAAGATAATTTAGTTCCCGAATATATCAAGTTGGTACCTCACCTGGAAATTTTCGGAATCGATTCCACAATTAAATATGATGAACGGGTTCTAAAATCGGCTATAATTGTGTAAGATTATGCTTATAAAAGCCTATTGCCTCATGTCACAAAAAGAAGCTTCAATGCATAGAAATTTTCTAGATGACAATTTTCTTCTAGAAAATGGATATGCCCAAAAACTCTACCACGATTACGCAAAAACATTGCCCATAATCGATTACCATAACCACCTTCCTCCTGATCAGATTGCTACAGACTGGGTTTTCGAAAATATAAGCCAAATTTGGTTGGCCGGAGACCATTACAAATGGAGGGCTATGAGAAACTTGGGCGTACAGGAGCATTTCATTACCGGAAGGGCAAATGATAGTGTTAAATTTCAAAAATGGGCAGAATCTGTTCCCTATACCCTCAGAAACCCACTTTACCATTGGACTCATCTGGAATTAAAAAGATATTTTGGTGTTGAGGAACTGCTCTGTAAAGAGAATGCTCATGAAATTTATCAGCATACTTCTGAATTGACCAATAGCCCTGAATTCAGTACAAGGCGCCTACTTGAAAAAATGAAGGTAGAAGTGGTCTGCAGCACGGACGATCCCATTGATAGCCTGGAGCATCATCAAAAATATGCTCAAAATCCCTCAGCTTTTGGGATGTATCCAGCATTTAGACCAGATAAGGCCTTTGCGGTAGAAAACCCAATCAGCTACCGCATATACCTTCAAAAACTGGGAAATGTTGCCGCGGTGAATATTCTCTCTTATGATGACCTTTTGCAGGCCCTTCAATATAGGGTCAACTACTTTGACAAAAATGGATGCAGGTTATCAGACCATGGCTTGGAAAAGCTTTTTCATTTTAATGGAAACACCTATGACATTCACGCCCTCTTCAAAAAAGTATATTCCGGCTTGCTTTTGACAGAGGATGAAGAAGCCTTTTTCAAATTCAAAACCTTATTGGAACTTTGTAGGATGTACCATGCCAAAGGTTGGACACAGCAGTTTCACCTTGGAGCTATGCGCAACAACAACAGGAGAATTTTCCAAAGTTTGGGGCCTGACACCGGCTTTGATTCCATAGGGGATTTTCCTCAGGCCTCTGCCCTTTCAGCCTTTCTAAATGAGCTGGACAGTACCGACCAATTGAGTAAAACTGTGCTTTATAACCTCAATCCGGGAGACAATGAAATATTGGCTACCATGTGCGGCAACTTCAACGATGGCAGTATAAGAGGTAAAATCCAGTTTGGCTCGGGCTGGTGGTTTCTCGACCAGAAAGATGGCATGGAAGCACAGATGAATGTGCTTTCCAATATGGGGCTGATAGCAACTTTTGTCGGCATGTTAACAGATTCACGAAGCTTTTTATCCTTTCCAAGACATGAGTATTTTCGAAGAATACTCTGTAATTTGTTTGGTAAGGATATCCAACAAGGACTCTTGCCGAATGATGAAAAATGGATAGGAAAAATCATACAGGATATTTGTTATCATAACGCAAGGAATTATTTCCAATTTCCCATTTAAACATGAAGCTATTTTCAATAAAAAATAAAAACATCGTTTTAACCGGTGCTACCGGAGTTTTAGGAGAAAAAATGACCATGCACCTGGCTAGCCAAGGTGCGCAGGTTATCATTATCGGCAGGACTGCTTCTAAAATTGAAAAGCTGGTTGAAAAGATCCGGGACCAGGGAGGTAAAGCCGATGGCTTTTTGGCGGACGTCACCCAAGAAGCCCATGTGCAAAATGCTACCAAGCAAATCAAGAACAGGTACCATACCATAGACATATTGATCAATTTGGCTGGTGGAAATATGGCGGAAGCCGTGGTGACACCGGATCAAACCATTGAAGACCTTTCTGCGGATGCCATGAAAAAAGTCTTGGAGCTTAATTACATGGGTACTTTTCTCCCCATCAAACATCTTTTTCCGTTGATGTTGGCAAAAGGAGCAGGAAATATCATCAACATTTCTTCCATGGCTGCAAGCAGACCAATGACGCGGGTAGCGGGTTATGCTTCCGCCAAATCAGCAATTGACAACCTGACCAAATGGTTGGCGGTGGAACTGAGTCAAAAACACGGGCCCTCCTATCGGGTCAATGCCATGGCACCAGGATTTTTCCTGACGGAACAAAACCGCAGCTTACTGACCGAAGGCGATGGGAGTTTGACGCAGAGGGGAGATAAAATAATTGCCCACACTCCTATGGGAAGGTTTGGAGAACCGGAAGATCTGTTGGGCACGCTGCAATGGCTTTGCTCAGACGCCTCGAAGTTTGTTACTGGCACTATCATTCCCATAGATGGGGGTTTTTCAGCGTACTCTGGAGTTTGAGACTGAGTAGTACAGGATGTACCAGGTACCAAATACCCTTTCGCTGGTATTCAAATTGTAAGCATTATAACCACTACAACATTTAAAACCTATTAACTAATATCTAATCAACTAATTATTAATTACCTAATCAACCATTTAACTAATCACACAATTAACCCGACCTTATGAATTTCAAAATGGAACAAACAATGCGCTGGTACGGTCCAAAAGACCCTGTCAGTTTAGCAGATATCCGCCAGTCAGGTGCTACCGGCATTGTATCTGCATTGCATCATATACCCAATGGGTCTACCTGGTCCAGAGAGGAAATCAAAAAAAGAAAAGATATGATTGAAGCTGCTGGCCTGACATGGTCGGTAGTAGAGTCAGTACCTGTGCATGAAAACATCAAAACCCGCTCTGGAAATTATAAGGAATACATAGCAAATTACAAACAGACCATCATCAACCTTGCTGAAGAGGGGATTCGAATCATCTGTTACAATTTCATGCCCATCTTGGACTGGACCAGAACCGAACTTGCCTGGACGCTTCCCAATGGTGCAAAAGCCTTGAGATTTGAAAAGAAAGAAGTACTGGCTTTTGATCTTTTTATTCTGAAAAGGCCCCAGGCAGAAAAAGACTACAGAGCAGAGGAAATAAAGAAGGCCAAGGAGTTTTATGAAAGTGCAAAACCCGAGACAATCAAAAGAGTTCAAGACAATATCCTCAAAGGACTTCCCGGTTCAGAGGAAGGGTATACCTTGGAAGAATTCCAAAGTGCCTTGGATACCTATCAAGGAATAGGCCATAAAGAGTTGGCCGACCACCTCAATCAATTTTTAAATGAGATATTGCCTATTGCCACGCAGCATGGGGTAAAAATGGCCATACACCCAGATGATCCCCCATTTGATATCTTCGGACTTCCAAGAGTGGTCAGTAATGCTGCTGATATGCGGAGAATGATAAGCAGTAACTCCAGTCCAAATAATGGATTTACCTTCTGCACTGGTTCCTATGGAGTAAGGCCAGACAACAACCTTCCCGCCATGGTAAGGGAGTTTGGAGCGCACATTCATTTTATACACCTCAGGTCCACAAGAAGGGATGCGGTGGGTAATTTCTATGAAGACAACCACCTGGAAGGTGATGTGCCCATGGAAGCAGTGATTCACGAAATTCTTAAAGTTCAGAAAAAAAGAGGCATTTCCATTCCCATGCGGCCTGACCATGGGCATCAGATGCTGGATGATATCCAAAAACCTATCATCAATCCTGGCTATACCGCAATTGGCAGATTGAAGGGTTTGGCTGAAATCAGGGGTGTTGAAGCAGGATTAATTTATGCTGGAGTAGTCTGATCCAGTATTTTATTGACTGCTTCCCCGGGTAAGTTCATGAATGATTTCATTTCTCCTGTTTCTGGAAATCGGGACTTTCCGAATTTCCATATCCAGTTCATTACCTATTATCCCCATTACCTTATCTTTTGCAACAATGTAGGTTTTGTGTACCCTTAAAAATTCCCGGGACGGCAATACTTCTTCCAACCGTTTCATCGTCATCAGTGTGATCAGTCTTTCTGTTTTAGTAAATATGGACAAGTAATTTTCCATCCCTTCAATGAAATAAATTTCATTGAAATTCACCCTTTTCAAAGCACTGTCTACTTTGATGAAAATAAAATCATTTTCATGTGAGTACTGAGAAACAGAATAACCTTGTTGTCTTAGCTCAAATATTTCTTTGGCTTTATTAACAGCTTTCAAAAACCGGTCAAAGGAGTATGGTTTTACGAGATAATCCACTACATCAAGTTCAAAACCTTGCAGGGCATAGTTGGGAAATGCAGTGGTTAAAATTACCAGTGGTGGGTTTTTGAGGGTTTTCAAAAAATCAAGTCCCGTGATTTTTGGCATCTGAATATCCAGAAACATCAAATCTACATTTTCCTTGATCAAAAGCTCATTGGCTTCCAAAGCATTCTCGCAGACACCACAAAGCTCGATGTTCCCAATCGCATAGATATAGCTTTTAAGCCCTTCCCTGGCAAGGGGTTCATCTTCTACTATGATGCTTCTGATTTTAGTCATGAAAGCCTTGTAATTTTAAGTTTACTCTAAAATCTTCCTTTCCTTTTTCAATATGCAGCGAATATCGGTTGGGGTAAACGAGTTCAAGCCTTCTCTTGATATTGGCAAGTCCAATACCCCCCACCACTCCGGAATTGGTCCGGCTTGAAGGATCAAAGGTATTGTAAAACATGGCTTCAAGTCCTTCTGTATTCCTTTTGATTTTGATTTTTACCACATTGGGTTTATCTGTATGGGTCGACAAGTGCTTAAAGCAATTTTCCAAAAATGGAATCAACATCAAGGGGGCCAATTGAAAACCTTCCAAGCTACCTTCTTTTTCAAACTCCAATGAAAGCCGGTTCCCTTTCCGTATTTTTTCTAATTCAATGTAGTTTTCCAAATACTCCAACTCTTTTTCAATATCAATTGTATCAGCAGAAAACTCATAGAGCTGGGACCGCAACAAGTTAGAAAGCATGATTAAGGTTTCTGAGGCTTTATCGGGATTAATTTTGATCAAGACAAAAATAGAATTAATCGTATTGAAAAGAAAGTGGGGATTAACCTGGGATTTGAGGTATTGCAACTCTGTTTCCAACCTTTGCTTTTCCATTGCTTCGGCATGTCTTAAATTTTTTTTATTCTCTAGAAAACTTTTAACAGCCAAAGGTATCCCCGG
>NZ_SLAP01000233.1 GCF_007126775.1 Cecembia sp.
AAAAATAGCACATTACAAAATATTCTATCTAAACTGCAAAATCCAATATTTAAAAAACCCGACATTTCTGCCGGGTTTCTGAAAAGTATATGTATTCTTAATCTTTATCCGTTCATAGAAATCAAAAACTCCACATTGTCCCTCGTGCCTTTCATACGCTGCAACAGGAACTCCATGGCTTCCTGAGAATTCATATCGGACATGAGTTTTCTGAGAATCCATACCCTTTGCATTTCCTCCTTGTCCATAAGTAGATCTTCCCTTCTGGTACCAGAACCCGGCACATCGATGGCCGGATAAATCCTTCTGTTGGACAATTTCCTGTCCAAAGCCAATTCCATATTGCCAGTACCCTTGAATTCCTCAAAAATCACCTCATCCATTTTGGAACCGGTTTCAACCAGTGCTGTGGCGATAATGGTCAATGATCCCCCATTTTCCACATTCCTTGCTGCACCAAAGAAACGCTTCGGTTTGTGCAGGGCATTGGCATCAACACCACCTGAAAGGATTTTTCCTGATGAAGGCACTACAGTATTGTAGGCACGGGCCAAACGGGTAATGGAATCCAATAGGATAACCACATCATGTCCGCATTCTACCATGCGCTTTGCTTTTTCCAAAACGATAGAAGCCACTTTTACATGCCTATCTGCCTGCTCATCAAATGTTGAAGAAATAACTTCTCCTTTTACTGAACGTGCCATATCGGTAACTTCTTCCGGTCTTTCATCTATTAAGAGCACCATCAGGTGCACTTCGGGATGGTTTTCCGCAATAGCATTGGCAATCTGCTGCAGCAATACCGTCTTACCAGTCTTGGGCTGTGCCACAATCATGCCCCTTTGTCCCTTACCTATAGGTGCAAAAAGATCCAGAATTCGGGTGGAGTAATTGTCATGACGGGTAGAAAGGTTCAATCTCTCTTCCGGAAACAAAGGTGTTAGGTACTCAAAAGGAATCCGGTCGCGGATTTCTTCTGTGGTTTTCCCATTGGCGCTGATGACTTTTAAAAGCGCAAAATATTTTTCTCCTTCTTTGGGAGGACGGATAGTTCCCTTGATATGGTCTCCTGTTTTTAGGCCAAAAAGTTTGATCTGTGAAGGAGATACATAAATGTCATCCGGAGAGGCCAGGTAATTGTAATCCAGAGAACGCAAGAAGCCATATCCTTCGGACATGATCTCCAAAACTCCCTCGTTTTCAATAATACCTTCAAACTCCCGCACACTCACGAAAGGACGCTTTTTGGTAGGCACTACTTCTGCTGATGGAATATGTGCCTCTTCTGTATCTCTTAAATTTTTTCTTCTTGGAAGATCTGCCTCTCCCTCAGCAGGTGTGGAAGATGTTGCAGCGGAAGGTGTAGGTTCCACTTCCACCACTTTTCTTCTGGGCCTGATAAATTTTGGTTTCTCATCGTCCTGTGCGGCTGCAGGAGCCGGAGCTGGAGTCGGAGCAGGTTTTTTGGGAGTCGCCTTTTCTTCTTTTTTCTCCTCTCTTTTTTCCTTGACAGGGGGCTTTGATTTTGATTCGGATTTCTCTTTTGCTGCTTTTTCAGCAGCCTCTTTTTCAGTCACGTTCTGTCTTTTAAATTTTGGCTTGGTCTCTGCCTCTGCTTCCTTGGGTGGTGTAGCGGGACTTTTCTTCTCTGGTTCTGGGGTTTCTGCTGCTACCGATGAAGGCTTCTTCTTAGGCAATGCCTGTTCGGGGGTGATGGCCTGCTGGTCCAAAATGGCATAAACAAGATCGTCTTTTTTGAGGTTCTTGAAATTTTTTACGCCCAATTCCTCTGCAATTTCCTTCAGTTCAGAAAGAAGTCTGATTCTTAATTCTTCTATGTTATACATAAAAAGCTTATGGTATTAATTTGATACTAAGATGTGTGTGAATAGTATTGATTGATTGTATTGAGTATTACTGATCTGAATGAAAAAGATATTCAGGAAAGTAAAAATCCAAGGGGGTCAGGATTTTTAATTACTGTAATGCCACAATAATACGGGATCAAAATTGAATACGCAAATTTTAAACACAAAAGAAAGCAAAAGGGACCTAGTTTCCATACAATTAATGAACTTTGTACAAAGTACCAAGGAGCTATCTTGTTAAAATGTTCACTGCCTGTCAACTGTTACCGTTAACCCATGAACACTGAACCCTATTTTGTTCAAACGTTCACACGTTCATGGTTTTACGAATCTTATAAGGTATCCATGAACCCATGAACACTGAACACTGAACCATGAACCATGAACCCATGAACCCTGAACCGATTTATGTTCAAATATTCAATGTTAACTAAATGAACACTGAACCCTGAACCCTATTTTGTTCAAAATTTTTATGTTAACTATTAACCGTTAACTCTAAAGGTCCTCCCTTTCCTACTTCATCATCTGCCTCAGGACCTTCACCGATTTCCATTCTGAATGTTGATCCAAGTGCTTGGAATAAAACAGCAACATATGATCCAGAAGGTTTCTTCGGATATGGGAGGGGACATTTCCCCTGAATCCAAAAGATGTTTCCATCAAACCTTGTAGGTAAAGCATTTCAGGCTGCCAATCCATTTGCTTGGTGAAATTCTCCTTAAGTTCCTCAAAAAAACCCATGGCATCATCAGGTGCAAAGCCAAGATACCTGGAGGTTTCCCATAAGAAGGCTACCGGGTAATGACTCAAAAGTGCCATATCCCCGTCCAGTTGCCCAATGGCCAGATCCAAGTAATCGAATAAGTCTTCATTATGATAACCATCATAGATGGATTTGGCCAAAACTTCAGCAACAAACAAAGCAATACCAGAACGTTGAAAATCAAAAGGAATTCTTTGGTAGGCCTTCCCTAACCGTACTTCTGAAATACGTTGCAGGTTGGCATTTTCTTTATCATACACCACCAGGTCTAAAAAAGTAAGGGGTTGATAAAAGCCCATTTTTACCTTGGCATTGCTGCTTCGTACCCCATTGACAATATAAGATTTAAGTCCCAGTTCCCGGGTAAAAATCCTAACTATAATGGAAGTCTCTTTGTACCGGATGTAAGAAATGACAATACCTTGGGTCTTGATTAACATAAGCCCCTCATTATTTAAGGTCTTCATAGAAGCATTTTCTGCACCTGGCTTCATAACTGTCCTTTTCACCAAGAAGCACTTTTTCCTTTGTGGCTGAAAGCCTGAAAGAATAGGATGCCAGGTCCCCGCATTTCATGCAGATCGCATGTACCTTGGTCACATACTCAGCTATCGCCAGTAACTGGGGGATGGGTTCAAATGGATTGCCCTCAAAGTCCATATCCAATCCCGCAAGAATGACTCTTTTTCCGGAATTGGCCAGGACCTTGGCCACATGAATGATCCGGTTATCAAAAAACTGAACCTCATCAATCCCAACCACATCACAGTCGCCTGCCAATAAGATAATGTCTTCGGCAAAATTAACAGGAGTAGAGCGGATGGCATTTTCATTATGGGAAACCACATCAAATTCATGATAGCGCTTATCTACCGTAGGTTTGAATATTTCCACTTTCTGTTTGGCTATCAAAGCCCTGTTCAACCTTCGGATCAGTTCTTCGGTTTTCCCGGAAAACATAGAACCGCATACGACCTCAATATGGCCTTTCTTATCTTTTGATCTGGTTTTCCCTATAGAAGGTTCAATAAACATATGCCTACTCCGTATATTCCATATGAGGGAATTTATTTTCTTCTGCTACGCGGATCAAGAGTTCCCCTGATTCCAATTTTGCTTGGCAAGATAACCTTTCATCGGCTTTTAATCTTCCTCTTGCCCTGAAAAATTCTTCCCTTTCCGTCAAAGGACTAAGACCATCAATTCCTGCACGGACAATCATTTTGCAAGTGGTGCACCTGCCCTTTTTTCCACAAGCATGCATCCAGTCTATGTAGTTTTCATGAATTAATTCAATAACTTTACGTCCGCTCTCCGATGAAATTATTTCGTGATTTTTTAGATTTTCTATAATAACTTTGATCATGATTTTCGTTGGGAAGTGACTTGTTTCTAACAATTCGATAGCTTATGACCATCAACAATACATACATTCAGGATTACGCAGCACAATTTACGGACAAAATCTGCAAGGAATATTTTTCACAAAGGAAATACATGACCGGGCCTCAAATGGTTCAACTTACCCCGAGTGTTCAGGTAAATTTTTTTACCATCAAATCGCTTTTTGAAGCTTGGCAAAAAGAATTGGAAAAGCTCAAAAGCAATCCCTATTTTGACTACAGGGACAATGCTGTCCATGAAGCCCTTCGGGAATTCATGAATGTGCTATCCCGCAGCATTAAAGTAGAAAGGAAAGATTTTGAACCCTTACTCCGGGAAGCTGTTGCAGCAGCTATCCATCTGGCCCTTGACCCTGTAGCTTATTTTGAAAAGGAGTTTGAGAAAAAAGAATCCAGCAGGTTAAATTCCTACCTCAAAGAAAATAAAAAGTATTTCAAATGGCATACGGATCTTATATCCAACCTGATTGACAGGGCGGGAATTCCACAAACAGTGGAAGCTTATCAGCAGGCCCTGAATCAAAATTTCGAGAAGTTCAATGATAAATTGGAGCCCGCCGAAAAACTATTGTCCTCCATGCATACCTTTCAAGCAATCGATTGGTCCCGATTGGTCAATACTACCGGTCTGGAAGTAAAAGATTCGGATTCAGAGCAGGCAGGTTCCCAGTCTCCTGAAATCCAGGAAAGCCAAGTCTCTTCGCACACAGAAAGTGGTGAAGAATCCATCACAGAAATGCCGGAAAAAAAAGAGGAATTAACCCCTGGGGAGGCTTCTGAAAAATCTTCTGTCGAGAAAGCTTCAAATCATAAAATCAAGGATGGAGAAAAAGCCCTGGACCCACTTCAGGTATGGTCAAAATTTGAAATGGAAGAATATTCCATCATGAAAGGCAGTATCAAAGACCTCTCAGAAAGTGTAGGGATCAATCAAAAGTTTATGTTTACCCGAGCCTTGTTTGATGGAAATCCGGATTTAATGGGAAATGCACTTAAATCCCTGGATGCATGTGAAAGTTTTGCAGAAGCCATTGAACTGCTCAATCAGCGGTACGTCGCGGAACTCAATTGGAATAAAGATTCGGACGAGGTAAATGAACTGTTACAATTGATATTTCGAAAATTTGATCACAGAAACTGATCTCAGCTCATCCTTCCCAAGAGCTGAATCCTGTGGGAATCGAGTTTGATAAAAATAAACAGCAAAATGGTAAATGACCATAAAGAAGAACCTCCATAGCTAATAAAGGGAAGGGGGATACCGACTACCGGAAAAAGGCCAATTGTCATGGCTATATTGATCATAAAATGAAAAAATAAGATGGAGATCACACCATAACCGTAAACCCTCGAAAACCTGTTTTTCTGTCTTTCAGCAAGAAAAACCAAGCGTATCAATAAGGCACAAAACAAGAAAATTACCACAAAAGAGCCCAGCCATCCAAACTCCTCTCCTAAAGTACAAAAGATAAAATCTGTATGTTGTTCGGGCACGAAGTCAAATTTGGTCTGGGTTCCTTCCAGGTAGCCTTTGCCCATAAGCCCACCTGATCCGATGGCTATTTTTGACTGGGTCACATTCCATCCGACCCCTAAAGGATCAAGGTCTGGATTAAACAAAACCATAATTCTATTTTGCTGATGTTCCGGCAATTTGGAGACCACATAGTCCAGGCTGTAAGTATATCCAATGACCAAGAGTCCAAGTACCGAGAAACCGATAATCCTGCTCCATTTTTTTTTACCCAGCCAGATCAGGGCAAGAACCAAGACTACTACTCCAAGAACAATGTAGATGTTATTTTCTATTCCGAGCGCCAACAAGGAAATTGTTATGAAAGAAAGCCCGAATATGTAATAGCGCTGCGGCATACCTTCTCTATACAACATAACAAAGAATGCGGAGTAAACCATGGCTGTCCCGGTATCCGGCTGGAGCATGATCAAAGCCACTGGTATAAAAATGATCGCCAAAGCCTGCAACTGGTACTTTCCCTGGCCAAGGTCAAATGTTGGTCTTTCCATAAATTTGGCAAGTGCGAGGGCAGTAGCAAATTTGGCAAATTCTGCTGGCTGTAGCCTAAAAGCACCAATTTCAAACCATGCACGCTGCCCGTTGATCTCTTTCCCAAAAAAAGGCGTAATCAATAAAAAAAAGAGAAAAATACCATACAGTACCAAAGAAAGGTTTTCAAAGAGCCGGTGATCAGCTACCATGATCAAGGTAATAAGCAGTACTGCGGTCCCTATCCAGACCAGTTGTTTTCCGGAGTTGATGGAGAAATCAAAGATACTTTTAGCTGCTTCTCCATCATAAACAGCTGCATAAATATTGAACCAGCCCAAAATGACCAGGGAAGCATAGATTAAAATCGTAATCCAATCTATTTTATTGATGTATAAATCCTCCTGTCTCACTGTCAATAAATAAAGTTTCCTGCCAATACATAATCTTGCAGGGCAGGACGGGTGATATTACCCCTAAGGTATTTTTCAATCATCAGGCTGGCTGTACTTGCAGCGGCCCTACCTCCCCAGCCTGCATTTTCCACATAAACGGCGATAGCAATTTGCGGATCTTCTTTTGGTGCAAAAGCAATGAATACAGAGTGGTCTTCTCCTTGTGGATTTTGCGCTGTTCCGGTTTTACCTGCAATGGCAATATCCTTGATCGCAGCCCTGGCTGCAGTACCATAAATTGCTTCTGCCATAGCATCCTGAATAAGGTCAAAATGATGGGCATCGACCCCCACATCATTTTTGGTCCTGTATTTCAGGGGTATCTTATTAGGGTCTCCATTAACAGCTTTTACCAAATGCGGTGTGTAATAATATCCCTTATTGGCAAAAACAGCTGCCAAGTTGGCCATTTGAAGAGGAGTTACCATCATTTCCCCTTGTCCGATAGACAGGGAATAAATGGTAGAATATTTCCACCTTCCAGAACCATAAATCCTGTCATAATATTGACTTGCAGGTATGGAACCACCTTTTTCATTGTAAAGGTCTATACCCAAAGGTCCTCCAAGGCCAAATTTCAGTACATATTCCCTCCAGGCATCCAGTCCGACCTCAGTATCTTTAAAAGTATTCCTTGAAACCTCTCTGTTGATCATGGCGCGGTAGGCCTGATGGTAATAAGGATTACAGGAATATTTTACAGCCCCAAATAAATTGACGGGGTTGGGATGGTTATGGCAAGCCACAAGAGAGCGGTTACAAGAGTAAGTAGTATTTGGTGTGAGCACGCCCATTTGGAGACCTATTAGGGATTGGACAACCTTGAAGATGGATCCCGGAGGGTACATGGCCATTATGGGCCTATTAAAAAGCGGTTTGCTTTCATCCCTGTTCAGTACCAGGTAATTTTCTCCAAATTTGGCCCCGGTAAGCAGGTTAGGGTCATATGTCGGAGCTGAAATCATGGCCAAAATTTCACCGGTTTTTGGTTCTATGGCCACCACAGATCCCCGCTTTCCGGACATCAACATCTCCCCATATTCCTGGAGTTCAAGATGAATGGTTGAAGTTAGATTATGGCCTGCAATGGAGGCAGTATCATATTCTCCACTTTTAAAGGCCCCTTTATCCACTCCCCTTACATTCACCATTTTATACTTAACCCCTTTCAAACCCCGTAGTTCGGGTTCATAATAACCTTCAACCCCACTTAAACCCACATAATCTCCTTGCCTGTAATAATTGAGGCTATCTCTCTCCAATTGCCTCGCGCTAATTTCTCCAATGTATCCCAATGCGTTGGATGCAGCGGGTTGGGGATAGGACCTTACTGCCCTCGTCATTACAAAAAGACCGGGGTAATCAATAAGGTAATCCTGAATACGGGCAAAATCAGTAGTAGAAATCTGCTTGATCAAAGGAGAAGGCTTCACTGTAGAATACTTCTTGGCAGCATTATAGCCTTCAATCAACTGTTCTTTACTGATCTGAAAGAGTTCGCAGAATCTGGCAGTATCCCCTACACTGAATTCTTTGGGAATCACCATCAGGTCAAATATGGGATTATTGTAGACCATGATTTTCCCGGTACGGTCATAGACCAAACCCCGGTAAGGATGATCCACTACCCTTTGTATGGCATTTCTTTCCGCTCTCTTTAAAAAACTGTCATCAGCAACCTGAATCAAAAACAATTTGGTCAAGAGCACCACACCCACCAATGCAATGGCTACTACGATGACAATTGGTCTTTGATCATTCATTTATAAACCCCTTCTTCTCCTATAAAACATTAATTGTACAATGATACTCATTACATAGACAAAAATAATACTTGCTATAATTTTTTGAACGACAGGAAAGAACAAATTGGTTCCTATGTTTTCAATATAAAAAAATAATGTGTGATGTAAAATGATCAATGGCAAGCTATAATAGGTAAACCAACCAAAACCCATATTCAAGATAGATGGTTGTAAGTTTTCATCATATCCACCTGTGGGGGTCAGTATTTTCAGCCAGAAATTCCTAAGAAAGGCCAAAGCTACCAAACTGGCTGTATGTAAGCCCAAAGTATCATAAAACACATCCACTCCCAGGCCCAGCCCAAAAGCAATCAGCATAACCGGGACAGTCTTCATTTCCAGCGGAAGAAGCAAAATATAGAGCACATATAAAAAACAGAATGCAAAACCAAAAACCACCATGTTTTTAAGCAAGACCACCTGAATGATCAAGTAAATCAAAAAACCTCCTATCAATAAAAATATCCTGTTGCTGTTCATTTCAGTTTGATGGATCTAAAGATTGTAGCTCATCCTCAAAAAGGTTTTCCACGAGGTATACATAGGAAACCCTGGAGAAGTCTGTTGCCAATTCTATGGTGATATCCAGATAATTGGTCTCCGCCCCCTGAGCGACTTCAATAATTTCACCTATAGGAATTCCTTCGGGAAAGACAGCATTGTAACCTGATGTGACCACCTTATCTCCCACCTGCAGGTCTACATGCCTGGGCACATATAGTAATTTTGCTTTTTTGGAATCTCTGCCATCCCATTTTGTAGAACCAAAAACCTCAGAGGATTCGATTTTGGATGAAACCAGAAGTTCGGTATGGAGCAAGGAGATTACAGAGGCAAAGTTTTTTGTAACCCCTTTTACCCTTCCGACTACACCTTCCTCATTAAATACTCCCATCCCTTCTTTGATACCATCTTTGGCGCCTTTGTTTATCGTCAAAAAATTTTGGGAAAGGTTAATGGAATTATTGATGATTTTTGCTCCTTTGAATTGGTAATTGGAGGCCATTAAGGTATCCAAAGGAATAATAATACTGTCTGCCGGTTGCCTATACCTTTCGAGTTCCTGCAAGAGTACCGTGTTTTTCTCTAGCAAAGCTTTGTTTACTGAGACCAAAGAAAAATAATCAAATACATTACTCTGCGTGTTGAGTATGTTCCCACTTAATTGGTTGGCACTATTGAAAAAGACTGAACCCTGTTGTGAATTATTGGAAACGATCAGCGAAATTGCTGCTGCTTCCAATACAACAAACAACAGAAAAGCCCTTATTCTATATAGGAATAATAATATGCGCTGCATTCAATCATCAGGTCATCAAGACAGTTCTGAAATTGTCTATATTTTTCAAAGCAGTTCCTGTACCTCTTACTACTGCCCTTAAAGGATCTTCTGCTATATGAATGGGCAATTTGGTTTTTTGATGCAATCTTTTGTCGAGGCCTTTTAGCAAAGCCCCTCCTCCAGTAAGGTGGATTCCATTGTCATAAATATCTGCGGATAATTCGGGAGGGGCAATTTCCAATGCCTTCAATACAGCTTCTTCGATTTTGGAGACAGATTTATCCAATGCAAAAGCCACTTCTGAATAAGACACCTTAATGACCTTAGGAATTCCGGTCATCAGGTCTCTACCCCTGATTTCGTAATCTTCAGGAGCATCGTCAAGTTCGGTCAATGCCGAGCCTATGGCTATTTTCACCTTTTCAGCAGAACGCTCTCCTATAAGTAGGTTATGCTGTCTGCGCATGTAATCCAAAATATCTTTTGTAAAGGTATCTCCCGCCACCCGTATGGACTGATCTGCCACTATACCGGAAAGGGCTATCAGTGCAATTTCAGTGGTACCTCCTCCAATATCCACAATCATTGATCCCATAGGCTTTTCTATATCTATGCCAATACCGATGGCAGCAGCAATGGGTTCATAGACCATGTAAACTTCTTTGGCTCCGGCATGTTCAGCTGAATCCCTTACTGCTCTTTTTTCCACCTCTGTAATTCCAGATGGAATACAGATGACCATCCTATGGGATTTGGGAAACATTCCTTTTTTATGTCCTGGAATCATTTTAATCATTCCTCTGATCATCTGCTCGGCTGCATAGAAATCAGCAATCACCCCATCTTTCAAAGGCCTGATTGTCCTGATGTTTTCATGCGTTTTCTCATGCATGTTCATGGCATCCTTTCCTACAGCGAGTACCCTATTGGTAGTCCTGTCTATGGCAATGATAGAAGGCTCGTCTACTACAATCTTATCCTTATGAATAATCAGCGTGTTGGCCGTTCCTAAGTCAATTGCAATATCGCTTGAAAAAAAATCGAATAATCCCATTATGTGTGTTTATTGATTGGTCTGATTGGTAAGGTGCTAAATATAGTATGAAATGCTTAGAACATTTAACGTGGGTGGGCAAAATTATTATCTAATTCTCAATTTATTACAACAATGTGGTTTTTTTTTGTAAATATAAATTTATTACCTTTGTGGAGTATTATCCGTGCTTTAGGAGGGGACATCAGTCCCCTCTTTCATTTATCAGCATCGAAAGACATGAATTTAAAACAAGAAATAGAGGAAATTGCCAATAAGCACCTGCCCGACGAGGCTCATTTTGTAGTAGAAGTACAGGTGGCTGACAAAAGCAATAAGCCTCAGATAAAAATACTGATCGATTCGGATACTGGCCTGGACATTGGTACCTGTGCCAAAGTAAGCCGCTCTGTAGGGGAAGAGATTGAGGCCATGGAGCTTTTGCCTGGGGCTTATGTCCTGGAAGTTTCCTCTCCGGGCGTGGATTATCCCCTATCCTCCAAGCGGCAGTACAATAAAAATGTAGGTCGTAGATTAAAAGTAAGTCTAGAGGAAGGCAAAGAATTAGAAGGTACGCTTTTATCGGTATCGGATACAGATATTAAACTGAAAGTAACAAAAAAAGAAAAGGGGAAAAAGGCCATTGAGGAAGAAATTACTCTGCCTTTGGAACTGATAAAAAAATCAATTGTGTTGGTCTCTTTTAAATAAAAAAAATGGATGCTAAAGTTCTTATAGAATCATTTGCAGAGTTTGCAAGATCTAAAAATGTGGATCGCCCAACCATGATCCGTATTCTGGAAGATGTATTTAGAGCGATGATTCGCAAGAAATATGAGACAGATGAAAACTTTGATGTAACCATCAATGCTGACAAGGGTGACCTTGAAATCCTTAGAATCAGGGAAATTGTAGATGATAACTCAGAAGACATTTGGGATTTTGATAAAATCAGCCTGACCGAAGCCAGAAAAATCGAACCCGATTTTGAAGTTGGGGAAGAGGTGTATGAAAAAATTGAACTGGAAGAATTTGGCAGAAGGGCAGTAATGATGGCCAGACAGACCCTGATTCAGAGAATCAAAGATTTGGAAAAGGATTTGCTTTTCAATCAATATGAAGAACTGGTAGGTGAGATAGTATCTGCGGAAGTATATCAGATTTTGGGAAGGGAAGTATTGTTGATCGATGGAGAAGGCAACGAACTTATACTCCCCAAGGGAGAGCAGATCTCCAAGGACAGGTTCAGAAAAGGAGATACGGTCAGGGCCATTGTTCACAAAGTGGAAATGGTCAATGGGAATCCGAGAATTATCTTATCAAGAACTTCCCCGATTTTCTTGGAGAGATTATTCGAAAATGAAGTTCCCGAAGTATTTGACGGCCTGATCACAATCAGAAAGATTGTTAGGGAGCCCGGGGAAAGGGCCAAAGTAGCAGTAGAATCTTACGATGACAGAATTGACCCTGTGGGAGCCTGCGTAGGAATGAAAGGAAGCAGAATACATGCTATAGTGAGGGAACTTCAGAATGAGAATATTGATGTCATCAATTATACAGACAACCTGGACCTTTATGTGGCCAGAGCATTGAGCCCTGCTAAGGTTACTTCCCTTACTGTAGATAAGGATAACAAGCGTATCTCAGTCTACCTGAAACCTGACCAGGTGTCCATGGCAATCGGCAAGGGAGGATTCAACATCAGACTGGCTTCCAGACTAGTAGGTTATGAAATTGATGTATTTAGAGAACTCAGTGATTACGAGGAGGAAGATGTGGATTTGGAAGAATTTGTGGATGAAATTGATAATTGGGTAATTGATGAGTTGAAGAAAACAGGACTGGATACTGCAAAAAGTGTACTTTCACTTACCAAAGAAGACCTTATAAGAAGGACTGAATTGGAAGAAGAGACCATTGATGAGGTATTTAAAATCCTAAGACAGGAATTTGAACAATAAATAAAGGCCAAATAAGAGAAATAATTGGCCTATATTTGCCAAAACATATATTAGAGAGAGTTTTTAGCGCGTATGTCAGAAGAAAAAACAATGAGATTGGGCCAGGTGGCAAGGAAACTCAACGTAGGAATATCTACGATTGTGGAGTCCCTTGCTAAGAAAGGCTTTGAAGTAGAAAACAATCCCAACTCCAAAATCAACGTGGATCAGTTCAACATGTTGGCCAAGGAGTTCAAATCCTCTGCTATGGAAAAAGAGGAAGCTTCTCATCTTTCTATAGGTAAGCGTCACCATGAGACTTTTACCATTGAAGCCGAATCAGATGCGAAGGAGGAGAAAAAACCTGAGCCGGTTCAGGAAGCAAAACCTACGGAGGCACCAAAGCCTCAGCCCAAACCGGAAGCACCCAAAGAAGAAAAGCTAGAAAAGGTCCCTGTAGATGCTCCAAAGCTTCAAGGAATCAAAGTTTTGGGTAAAATTGACCTTAGCGGCAAGAAAGAAGAGCCTAAGAAAGAAGAAGAGAAGGCTCCTGAAGCGCCCAAAGTCAAAGAAGAAATCAAGGAGGCACCAAAACCTGCTCCAAAGCCAAAAGAGAGTACCCCACAGGCTGTGAAGCCTCAACCTAAAGACAACGACGCTAAAAAAGAAAAAACTCCTCAACCAGAGGCAAAAAAAGAAACGCCTGCTCCTCAACCAACAGAAAAGCCAAAACCTGTAGAAGCTAAAAAAGAACCTCAACAAAAGACAGAAACACCTGATCAAACGGAGCAGAAAAAACCTTTGCAGGTTATTTCTGCTAAAGCTGATGCATTGAAAGGGCTTACTGTTTTGGGTAAGATTGAACTACCGGCAGAGAGATCCAAGAAGAAAGGGAAACCTGTGGCTTCTTCTGATGAAAAAGGGAAAGAAAAGAAGAAAAGACCTAGGAAGAGAATTGACAAAGCCGGTGGTTCTGACAGGCCTGTGGATGCCAATAAGCCACAACAAGGCGGCAGACCAGGACAAGCTGGTGGCGGTGGCCCAAGAGACCGAAAAGGCAAAGGACGTGGAGCCAATCAAAATACAGGCAGGGTTCAAAAAGCAGAGCCTACCCAAAAAGAAATACAAGATCAGATCAAGCAAACCCTTGCAAGACTTCAGGGGGGCGGTAAAGCAGGAAGTGGCAAAGCGAAAAGAAGGGATAAAAAAGCGGAAAGACAAAAGGAGGAACTCGATGGTCAGGAAGATACAAGGGTATTGAAGGTGACAGAATTTATTTCTGCCAATGACCTCGCCTCACTGATGGATGTTTCTGTGAATCAGGTAATTGCTAGCTGCATGTCACTTGGCATGTTTGTTTCCATCAACCAAAGATTGGATGCAGAGGCCATCACCATTATAGCTGATGAATTTGATTATGAGGTTGAATTTACCAAACCTGATGAGGAAATAGAGGTTGCCGAAGAAGATGATAGCCCGGAAGATTTGGATCCAAGAGCTCCAATCGTAACCATTATGGGTCACGTAGACCATGGTAAGACTTCTCTTTTGGACTACATCAGAAGATCTAAAGTAACCGCAGATGAAGCAGGTGGCATCACACAGCATATCGGTGCTTATGATGTAACCACTTCTGGTGGAGATAAAATTGCCTTCCTGGATACTCCGGGTCACGAAGCCTTTACAGCGATGCGTGCAAGGGGAGCTAAAATCACAGATGTTGCCATCATTGTGGTAGCTGCAGACGATGACATCATGCCTCAGACCAAGGAAGCCATCAATCATGCGCAGGTAGCAGGCGTACCGATGATCTTTGCGATCAATAAAATCGATAAGCCGAATGCCAACCCCAATAAGATCAAAGAACAATTGGCCAACATGAACCTATTGGTGGAAGAATGGGGAGGTAAATACCAATCTCAGGATATTTCTGCCAAAATGGGTACAGGTGTTGACGAATTATTAGAAAAAGTATTGCTGGAAGCTGAGGTTTTGGAACTAAAAGCCAATTCCCATAAAAAGGCTGTAGGAACTGTAATCGAAGCATCATTGGATAAAGGTAGAGGTTATGTTGCCACTATCATGGTACAGGCTGGAACTTTACATGTTGGAGACATCATGCTTGCAGGTCCGCACTACGGGCGTGTAAAAGCCATGTTCGACCATAAAGGCAAGAAGCTAAAAGAAGCAGGGCCATCTACTCCGGTTCAGGTTTTGGGACTAAGTGGCGCACCTCAGGCAGGTGATAGCTTCAAAGTCTATGATACTGAAAGGGAAGCAAGAGAGATTGCCAATTCCAGAGAGCAGATTCTCAGAGAGCAATCCATGCGCACCAAGAAACATATTACACTTGATGAAATTGGAAGGCGTTTGGCAATTGGTAGCTTTAAGGAATTGAACCTTATCATCAAAGGCGACGTGGACGGGTCTGTTGAAGCGCTTTCTGATTCCTTGCTCAAACTTTCTAAGGATGAGGTATCGGTAAATATCATCCATAAAGGTGTAGGACAGATTTCTGAATCTGATGTACTATTGGCTTCTGCTTCAGATGCCATCATTCTTGGGTTCAACGTAAGGCCTTCTTCCAACTCCAAGCGATTGGCGGAGCAAGAGGAAATTGAGATTAGGCATTATTCTATTATTTATGACGCCATCAATCAAATCAAAGATGCGATTGAAGGGATGCTTGAACCAGAATTTGAAGAAATTATTACAGGAAACATACAGGTTAGAGAGGTCTTCAAAATTTCCAAGGTGGGTACCGTAGCCGGTTGTTATGTAACAGACGGGTACATCACACGAAAAAATAAAATCAGGGTCATCCGAGATGGCATTGTAATTCATGATGGTGTAATCGATCAATTGAAGCGATTCAAAGACGATGTGTCAGAGGTCAAAGCTGGCTACGAATGTGGGGTCTCCATCAAAGGCTTTAATAACATAGAAATCGACGATACCATTGAAGGGTACATGATGCAGGAAATCAAAAAGAAAAAATAAAGATTAAAAAAAAGGAGCTGCAATGGCTCCTTTTTTATGTGACTGAATTTAGCTAACTCATGATGGAAGCGTTGCGTTGGTTCTTCTTAATCCTTGCAGGTTTTGGTTTGGTTTCGTAGTTGGCAGGATTGTACAAGCCGGTTACGGTACTTTGGTTTTTGGATCGAATGAACCGGAGCAAGGTTATTAAAATTTATGGTGCATTGACTCTTTTTGCATTAAGCACCTGTTATCTCTTGAAATTTTTATAAAGCCCTTTCCGGAGCATACTGAAATTCTTAGAAAATAATTGAACGAATGTTTTTCTAAGATTAATCAGACCATATTATCTTCAAAATGAATTTTACACTTTCGCTGATAAAAGTTCTTCTGTTTTCTTTGGCCTTCCCATTTTTTGGAGAAAATTGGAATGGGATTTCAGTGCTGAAGAAAAAGTTTCGTTTTCCAGGTAAGGTACATCAAATTCTTCTGCTGTAGCTTTAACAATGACAGAAATGTCTGGGTAATGCACATGGCAAACATTTGGGAATAAATGGTGTTCAATTTGGTAATTTAACCCTCCAAATAAAAATCCTGCTAGAGGATTGCCTCTGGCAAAATTAGCCGTAGTCCGCATCTGATGGATTGCCCATGAATCATGAATTTCGGCATTCTGCTTGGGATTTGGCATATTTGTCTCTTCTACCAAATGGGCCAATTGAAAAACATTGCCAATAAGTGTCCCTTCGGCCAGGTGCATAACCAAAAGCAGTAATAATACCTGCCACCATGCTACTTCCATGACCAGCAAAGGAATAATCAAAAAAAACGCATAATAAACCAGCTTGAAGAAAAAAAGATTAAAATATTCTATTCTGGGTGGCTTTTTCCCGTTTACCCGAAGTGATTTATCAAAAAATTTCATGTAGTCCTTTTTGAAAAACCATGAAATAGAAGATAATGAATAAAGGAAAAACGCATAAACATGCTGGTACCTGTGTATCCATTTTTTTGGCTCGTCTTCATGGATTCTTATGATTCCCGGTGCAACTTCCAGGTCTGCATCATGTCCGACGATATTGGTAAATGTATGGTGAATGCGGTTGTGGGTCATTTTCCAGACATATACATTGGCACCAATGGCGTTGAATAACCATCCGAGGGCTTTGTTTTTCCAAGGGGATTTGGCATAAGCTCCATGAAGCGCATCATGACAGATATTGAAGCCAATCAATCCCATGGTGATACCCAATCCTGCTGCAATTATAAATTTAAGGAACAGTGGTACATTGGCAAACAAAAAACTCCAATATAAAAGTCCCCATAGGAGCAAAAGACCAATAGTTTTCGCAACCATACGCCAGTCTGCCTTGGTTGAAATTTTATTTGCATCAAAGTAGTTCTTTGTTCGCTCTCTTACAGTTTCAAGGAAAATCGAGCTTCCCGCATCCTCAAATTTTATGTTTCTGTTCATTGCATGAATTTTAAATGAATCTTCCAGAAAACCGGTCTAATACAATTGTATCTCTGCCAGAAGACTTTCCATATCCTGTCTGCTTAGGTTTAGTTTTTTAGAAAGCTTTTGAAGCATCGTTTCCCTTTCTCCTTCATCAAATACAAAATCTGTATCATTCAGAAAAGGGAACCTCCACTTCAACATTACTTTTTGCTCTCTCCAACTTCTAACTATATTCATTTTCTTGTTTTTATGTTTTAATGAGGTTTTGTTTGAACAGATCCCTTAACCCTTTCGCTCGCTGCATACCTCATCCATGTTTTTCCTGTTGGTTAAAGCATACAGGAATTGATCTTGCTTGATTAAAATACCTTAATTGCTCACCCAAATATTTTATGGGTATGATCAGAATTTTTCATCCTGGATAATGATTGAAAAAAAGAATGGTGGTTTTCCTGAACCGATCGAATTAAAATTAAAGCACTTGGTGAATTTTACGGATTTCTCAATATACAATAATAACACCGTAATTCCGATCTTAATTCAATCCTCAACAATAATATTGAGAATCTTTTCGGTGGAAATTTCTAAATAAAAACCCATAAGTTCCATTTGTGTCATCATCAAGCGTTTTAAATGCGCTTTTGGGTTTATAAACTTTTAAAAAAATTACCTAAATTGGAAGAAATAAATTCTGGATTTTGAGAAAACTCAGTGCCATATTGCTTCTATCTTGCTTTGCATTATACCACTTTGGGTATTATGTGGCCTACTTTTCATTTCATATCCAAATTGAAAAAAACTGGGTAGAAAAAATTTATTCCGAGCAAAAAGAGGGCTGGGAGGAAAGGATGCTTGAAATCCCCATGAGCATTCCTTATATGGCCGACGAGGAAGAATTCAGGACGACCAATACCCGATTTGAAAAAAATGGACAGCATTACCGGGCTATCAAGCAGCGGTATGTCAAGGACACTTTACAGGTAGTCTATGTTCCCGATACCGCCAAAAGAAACCTTGACCTGACCATCAAACATTGGATCAGTGCCCTGGTGCAAGATGAATTGCCTGATTCCGGCAACAATTCCATTTTATCAAAAATATTTGTCAAAGACTATACACAACCGAAAAATGACATCTGCTTTAACCATCCGGTAAGCGAAGAAAAACAAATGATAGGGTTTATTTTTTCAGCTTTTAAGAATCAATATCCAGACATTACCACTCCCCCTCCTCAGGTAGCCTAAGCTGCCCTGTGTTTACAATTCTAATGAAATTTTGAATTGGACAAAAACACTTTAGTCTTTTCAGGGCAAGACTTGACTTCTTATTATTATCAAACCTGAAAATTCAATGAAAAAGTTTTATTGGACGATAGCCATGTTGACCATGGTTTATATGTCCTATGTACCCATTGCTAAAGGGCAATTACCTTTTGATGAAATCATGATGCCAAAGGGTGAAATATGTTTTGCCGGAATGTATGAACACAGTTCTTGGAACCAATACTGGGAAGGCGCTTACCTACGGGAGAATGCCAACATCGGGACTTTTACCAGACAAATGTTTATGCCTATGCTGGCCATAGGACTGACCAAAAAAATCAACCTCATCGCCAGTTTACCTCACATCAGCACCGAAGCATCGGGAGGCACACAGGTAGGCCAATCCGGTCTACAGGATTTAAGTATTTCCATGAAAGTGGATTGGCTTCAACATCGTGTAGGTTCCGGAAGGATTCTTTTCCTGACCAATACACACTTTAGCACGCCTGTGGGCAACTACCTTTCAGACTATATGCCTTTTAGCATTGGGGCTGGTGCGCCTGAAATAGGACTGAGGGGAATCGGAGGATACAAAATGGATAATGGACTCGTGTTCCGGATTGCTGCTGCGTATTTATGGCGAGGACAAACTGAAATCGAACGGAACTATTATTACCAGGATGGAAGTGTGTACTCCTCTTTTATGAACGTTCCAAGCGCTCTCAATATCCATGGCGCCATTGGGTATTGGGCATTTGAAAACAGGCTAAGGCTCGAGGCCACTTACATGAGTCTCAATTGTCTAACGGGTGATGACATCCGGGCTTATAACAGACCACAACCAACCAATAAAATGGAAGTCAGCCAAATTGGTGTATGGACGCAATACTACATCAAAGCAGACCGGGGCTTGGGGGCATTGGCCTATTTCAACCAAACCATAAGTGGGCGAAATATGGGCAAAGCCACCACTTTCGGACTGGGTATCACTTATCAGTTTAAAGTTTATTAACCGCAACTACCATGAAAAAATATACCAATTCTACTTGGGGACTTGTATTACTCCTTTGGCTATTAAGTTCCTGCTTGGAAGACACCCCAAACTTCTACGAGTTTGAAGATTATACCTTTAACAATCTGGATGAGGATGGAGGCAGTTGGCAAACCATCTTGGTCAGTAACCTAGGAAATATCAACATTGCCTCCCCTGAAGCCACCAATTCTGCTGCTTATCAAGCTGAGTTGGCTTCAGTAAAGGAATCCATTTCCAAAATATCTGCAGCTGACCGACAAGCGGTTCGGTATTGGAGCAATAATCCGGTAATCAGGTGGAATGAAATTGCTTTGGAAATGGCGGCAAAATACAACCTTATTCCTGGCCCAAATGCAGACGGCACCTACACATTGCCTAATCCTGCCAATCCTTTGGGGCCTCCACCATTTCCATTTGCTCATCCGCCCTACACCAGTAGGATGTTGGCCTACTTGAGTGTGGCACAGTTTGATGCCTTGATAGTCACCTGGCATTATAAATTCCAACACAATAGGGAAGCACCCTATCGGGTGGATAATGCTATCCAATCTGCTTATCCCCAAAACCAACTGCCTGCTTATCCTTCCCATGGGGCGGCCATTGCTAAGGCTTCAAAAGAAATACTAACATTGATGTTTCCATTGGAGGCTGCTTTTTTGGAAGAAAAATACCAAGAGCATCTCAAAAGCTTGCTACACTCCGGTCAAAATGTCCCAAGCGATATTGAAGCAGGAATTTCCATTGCAGAGGAAATCGTCTCCTTAGCGAAACAACGGGCATCTACCGATGGAATGGCTCAAGCCCAAACATCCAAAGCTGTTTCCGATTCTATCGCCAATGCTGCTTTTGAAAGATTCGGTTGGAAATGGGAAAATACAGAAACCCCTAAGAGACCTGTAGGACTGACTCCTCTTTTTGGAAACGTAAGGATGTGGCATGTACCTTCAGTAGAAGAGGTTCGCTCACCTCCTCCCCCAGCCATTGGCTCGGCCCAGTTCCAGGCTGATGTACAAGAACTAAAAAGGTATGCCTCAAACATGACAGTGGCACAACGAAGAGTTGCCAATTGGTGGGAAGATGGCTTGGGTTCCTATACCCCTCCGGGTCATTGGAACAAGTTTGCGAAAATTTCCATTGTGAAAAATAAGCTGAATCCATTAAGGGCCGCACAGGTATTTGCATATATGAATACCGCCATCATGGATGCGGGAGTCGCATGCTGGGATACCAAATACTATTACCACTATCCCAGGCCGGTAGAAAGTGTCCCCGGTTTTAAAACCATATTAGGCACCCCTAATTTTCCTGCCTATACCTCAGGACATAGCACCTTCTCAGCTTCAGCAGCTGAGGTCTTGTCTTACTTTTTCCCAGAAGATGCCAATCAATTTGAGGTTTGGGCAGAAGAGGCGGCCGTATCCCGGATTTATGGAGGCATCCATTACAGATTTGACGCAACAGAGGGAACAAAACAAGGGAAACTCGTGGGCACTTATGCGGTAAACAAGGCCAAAATGGATCGTGCCATGTAAAAAAACACATACGGTTTGTTGTTGCTGATACATCCCCGGCATGAGTTGTGCTGGGGATGTTTTCTTAAGAGATTTTTACAGGTTCTTCTATCTCCTTTTTCAGGCTTTTTGAAGCCAAAACAATAAGAGAAATAGAAAGTACAAAGAGCAGTGCCGCAATTACCGATAGGACATACACCTCTGCTTGAAAATTTTTCCAAGCAAAAAGTCCTAATGAAGTCAAAGTAACCGTGAACATGAAAAACATGGGAATGGTAACAAAGGTGGCATTGATTTTCTTTCTGATCAGCCATACTGCTATAGCCAGTAAAGCCAAAGCAGCTAGAAGCTGGTTGGCCGAACCAAAAATAGGCCATAAAATAGTAAAGCCTCCTGAAGCCAATAGCATGATGGATAAAATTACCACTACCGAAGTGGAAATGTACCTGTTTTGGGAAACCTTCTTTCCTATGGGACTTTTAATATCCTCAAAATATTCCTGAAGGGTAAACCTCGCCAATCGGGTGCAGGTATCCAAAGTGGTAAGGGCAAATGCCGAAACAGTCAAAGCCACAAACCCCACGGCAAACTGCTCGGAAATTCCCATGGATGAAATCATACTTCCCAAGCCACTGGCAAAAAGAGGAACTGGGCCCTCTTCTCCTAATCTTCCCAGATATTCCCCACGACTCAGTACAACTACTGCCCCAACGGATATAATGGCCAAAAAGGACTCTATCAACATCCCTCCAAAACCTACCAGCTTGGCATCACCCTCTCTGTCCAATTGCTTAGAAGTCGTACCTGAGGCCACCAAAGAATGGAATCCACTAATCGCCCCACAGGCAATAGTCACAAACAAAACAGGAAACAAATAACCTAAATTATCTGCTGCAATGTGGATATCATTATCCATCTTGATCTCGGGATTGGCAATGAACACACCCACCACTGCCGCGATAATAAGTCCGTATAATAAGAAACTATTCAAATAATCCCTGGGCTGCAACAGCATGGAAACAGGAGTTACCGAAGCTATAAAGGCATACCCAAGCAAGATATAAATCCATATTTGGTAATCTAAAACGAAGGGAAGCTGCATGCCCAAATACACAAAATAATACATTAAGAATATTCCTAATACGGATATGACAACAAATGCTGTTTTGCTACTTCCGATAAATCTATTGATGATACCGAATGCTACCGCCAGCACAATGAATAATATGGAAGCTGAGGCTACTCCAGGATTATTGACAAAGGTCTTGGCAATAATATCGGCAAAAACACCTATGACCAGAATCAGGGTGGAAAAACTGAAAATGATAAAAAGCTGTTTTCCCTTTTTTCCAATATTTTTCTGTATGATTACCCCTATTGACTTCCCGTCATTTCTTAAGGAAACAACCATGCTTCCCAAATCATGCACCGCACCAAAAAAAATACCTCCTATTAAGATCCAAATCACTGCAGGAATCCATCCAAATGTAACAGCTATTATCGGCCCGACTATTGGTCCTGCACCAGCAATGGAAGCAAAATGGTGCCCCAAAACAACTATTGGTTTACTGGGAACGTAATCAATCCCATCACTTAATCTATGGGAAGGGGTGATGTTGTCATTGTTTATTTTGAATTTTTTAAAAACATATTTCCCATATATAAAATAAGCCCCGATCAAGATTGCCGCAGAAAAAAGAAAGAGAAAGATGAGTTGCATGTTTGGGTTATAAGTTTTATTTTGAGAATCATTCAATTCACTTCTCTTGTCTAAAGAGATTAGAAATATAATTAGAATTTTGTTTTTTCACGAAATAACAGTCAACATAATTCCTTGGAAAACCTGGCCTCAAAATGAATGGTTTGCCATTTGTGAGAATAACGTTGAACATCCATTATACCATGCTAATCTTAATCTCTGACTATTGTTAAACGAAACTACAATATTTATCCTATCCACTCTTGGACTACTGGTATTCAGTCACCTGATCCTTTATATGTTTTTTAAACCACTGGCAAAGCTGCTGTACAAACCTCAGAAAGAGAAAGCCAGAAAAGCATTATCCAGATTTTCGAATTCATTGAAGTGGGGGCTGTTTTTTGTATTTTTCCCATTGATTGAACCGCTATTCTCTCCGGAAGACCTGGAACTTTTGAGTTCCCATAAATTCTTTATCATACTTTCGATTATAAACCTCACTTGGATTTTATTTGAATTTACCAATGTACTGAGGTATGCTTTTCTAGAAAATTATCCTTATGAAAAGGAGGATAACCTTAGAGAAAGGAGATTGATCACCCAAGTTGCCTTTATCAGAAAAATAATCATGATCATTCTAGTGGTTATCGCTGCATCTGCCATTTTGATGAATTTTGAGAGTGCAAGAAAACTGGGAACAGGATTATTGACTTCAGCGGGGATATTGGGTATTATTGTGGGTTTTGCAGCCCAAAAATCCATCGCCAATTTACTGGCTGGTTTTCAGATCGCATTCACACAACCTATTAGAATAGATGATGTCGTGGTGGTTGAAAACGAATGGGGCAAGATTGAAGAGATAAACCTTACCTATGTAGTTGTCCGGATTTGGGATCAGCGGCGGCTGGTTCTTCCGATCAATTATTTTTTGGAAAAACCTTTCCAGAATTGGACCAGAACCACCGCTGATATCTGGGGGACTGTATTTCTTTATGTGGACCATACCATTCCTGTCAATAATTTAAAAGAAAAATTAAAAGCATTACTGGAAAGCACTCCACTTTGGGACGGAAAAGTACAGGTCTTGCAAGTTACCGATATCAAAGAGAAAACCGTGGAACTGCGCTGTCTCATGAGTGCTAAGGACAGCCCCACTGCCTTTGACCTGAGGTGTTATATCAGAGAAAAAATGTTAGAATATATCCAACAAAAATATCCTGAATCACTTCCTAAAACCAGGGTTTTGATGACCAAAGAAGAAAACCAGGTTTAATTATTTTTTCCTCCGGCAGTTCATTGTACAACAAATGATTAGAAGGCTTATTCTCAAAAAATATAGAAATGCTTTGACGTTGTAGGCACATACCAAATTGCCGCACCAAACAGTTCGAAGCAATTTTCCTATTTACCAGAATTAACCAGAATAGAAAAGGTCAGATTTTATTTAATCGATAATACCTTTAAATTTGTAGTCGCTGAAGTGGAAATTTCAGCACCTAAAAAAATAAAATATGGCTTGGTTTAAAAGGACTGATAAAGGAATAAAGACCTCTACAGAGGAAAAAAAGGATGCTCCGGACGGTTTGTGGTTCAAAACACCCAAAGGCAACATCATCCACACCAGGGAATTGAAAAACAACTCTTATGTATGCCCGGACGATGATTATCATGTCAAAATTGGATCTAAGGAATATTTCGAAATTCTTTTTGACAACAACGAATTTAAAGAGTTGGATACCAAAATGGTATCCGGTGATCCTTTGAAATTTGTCGATTCAAAACCATACACCACAAGGATCGAACAGACTATAAATAAAGCCGAACTCAATGATGCAGTGAGGACTGCTGTTGGAAAAATGAACGGTTTTGAATTGGTGGTAGCCTGTATGGACTTTAGTTTTATTGGAGGATCTATGGGTTCTGTGGTAGGTGAAAAGATTGCAAGAGCCATTGATCATTCTCTTAAGCACAAAATTCCTTTTTTGATGATTTCCAAATCTGGTGGAGCCAGAATGATGGAGGCAGGTTTCAGCCTAATGCAAATGGCCAAAACCTCTGCAAAATTAGCTCTCTTGGATAAAGCTGGCATACCCTATATTTCTTTACTCACTGATCCTACAACCGGAGGGGTAACAGCTTCGTATGCAATGCTAGGTGATTTTAACATTGCTGAGCCCGGGGCATTGATCGGGTTTGCAGGCCCTAGAGTAATCAGAGAAACAATAGGCAAGGATTTACCAAAAGGGTTTCAAAGCTCAGAGTTTGTGCTGGAACACGGTTTCTTGGATTTCATCATCGATAGGAGGCAGTTGAAAAACAGATTGACTACACTCCTAAAATTACTCAACAATTAGGAAAGATTCCCGTTATAGGAAGAGGATCATATTGGTTAAAATAAAAGCGTTTTTTAGCCAATTTATTTGAATTATAAATATATTTGTAGGCCTAAAACAGGCAATTAAAGTGAAAATTTAAAGTAAAATTCAATATAAATGGGTTCAGTAATTATTACTTCGATAGTAGCATTTACGATAATAATTTTGCTACTGGTTTTTATTCTATTGTTCGCCCAGTCCAAACTGGTTGCTTCCGGTGATGTCAAAATAGTAATCAATGGGGAAAAGACCATTGTGACATCAGCGGGTTCTACTTTATTGAGTACTTTGGGGAATAATAAAATATTTCTTCCTTCTGCTTGTGGTGGAGGTGGCACATGTGCCATGTGTAAATGTGTAATTGAAGAAGGTGGTGGAGAGGTGCTTCCTACTGAAGAAGGACACCTATCTAGAGCAGAGAAGCAAGGAAAAGTTAGGTTAACCTGTCAGGTTAAAGTTAAGCAGGACATGGAAATAAGAATTCCGGAAGAAATCTTCGGAATTAAGAAGTGGGAATGTGAAGTTGTTTCCAATTACAACGTTTCTACTTTTATCAAGGAATTTAAAGTAAAGTTACCTCAGGGAGAAACTTTGAACTTTGAGCCAGGAGGCTATATCCAAATAGATGTTCCGCCGATTACCTGTAATTTCAAAGATATGGAAATTACCCCACATCCAGAATTGGGTCACCCGGCTGATGTCTACAAAGGGGAGTGGGACAAATTTCAAATGTGGGATTTGGTAATGAAAAATGATGAGGAGCTTTTCAGGGCTTACTCCATGGCCAACCATCCGGCTGAAGGTGATATTATCATGTTGACCATCAGAATTGCCACGCCTCCATGGGACAGAGCAAATAACAAATGGATGGATGTGAATCCTGGAGTATGTTCCTCCTATATTTTTACCAGAAAACCGGGAGATAAGGTGATGATTTCCGGGCCTTATGGTGAATTCCATATCAACCCGACTCAAAGAGAAATGATCTACATAGGTGGTGGTGCAGGAATGGCGCCTTTAAGGTCTCATATATTCCACTTGTTCCATACAGAAAAAACAGACAGAAAAGTTTCCTACTGGTATGGCGGCAGGTCTAAAAAAGAACTATTCTATATTCCTCATTTCAGAGATATAGAAAAAGATTTCCCTAATTTTAAATTCCATATCGGTCTTTCTGAACCACTACCAGAAGACAATTGGAAGATAAAGGCTTCCTTAGAAGATGAAAAAGGTGATGGTTATATTGGTTTCATCCACCAAGTATTGTATGACAACTACTTGAAAAACCATCCCGAGCCAGATGAGGTAGAATATTATCTATGTGGCCCTCCATTGATGAACGCAGCTGTGTTGAAGCTTTTGGATGACATGGGGATTCCGCAGGAAAATATAAGATTTGACGACTTCGGTGGTTGATCTAAAAAAGTCCCGCAATTGCGGGACTTTTTTTATGCTATTTGAAAAAAGAGATTTTTTGCTGGATCAAATGATTTTGTTTTAATTTTGAGAATAGCTTAAATTGAATTTATGAATCTCAAAACCTTCTTTGATCCTGTTCCAGAATTTTTGTGTGAGCAGAAATACGCCCACAACAGTTTTTTCAATTACATCCATTATTATGGAGAAACTTTCCCTGACCTCAAAGGGGTACAGCTCGCCCTTATAGGCCTTCGCGAAAAAAGAGGGGCAAAAAAAAATGAAAGTATCGACAGGGCATCGATGGAAATCAGAGAAAAGCTTTACCATCTTAAGAAAGGCCATGGCTTATACAAGGTTGTGGACCTAGGAGATTTAAAATTGGGAGAAAGTAGGGAGGAGTCTATTAAGTACATTCAAGCTGTAGGTGAATTTTTAATGCGGAAGCAGATACTCCCTATTTTTTTTGGAGGCACACATGACCTTGATTTTGGACAGTACCTTTCTTATGAAGGATTAGAAAAGCTGGTATCTATGGTTACGGTAGATGCCAAACTGGATATGGAGGACGAGGGAGAGTACCAGGAAGTACATGCACAGGACATTATACTTCACCAACCGAATTTCTTATTCAATTATGCTCATTTAGCCTATCAGAGTTTTCTTGTAGATCAGGATCTTATCAATGTATTGGAAAAGCTGTACTTTGAGCATATTAGGTTGGGCAGCATAAAGCACAATCTGAAAGAGATAGAGCCCATCATAAGAAATGCAGACTTGCTGAGCTTTGATATGGCTGCAGTTAGCTCCCAAGATGCTCCAGGTGCCGTGGAGGCACAGCCTTTTGGGCTTTCAGGAGAGGAGGCCTGCCAAATATGCAGATTTGCAGGATTGAACGAAAAGCTATCATCCATTGGTATTTATGGCTACCAACCTTACTTCGACGATAACAGAAACAAAACTGCGGCTGTCATTGCAACCATGATATGGTATTTCATTGAAGGTTTTTATGACAGGAAAGACAGTTTATCATTTAAGGGAACTGATTATATCAAATATACGGTTTCTTTGGATGCGAAGCCTTCCATTTTGGTCTTTTACAAGAGTAAAAGAAGCGATAAATGGTGGATGGAGATACCACAGCATGACAACAAAAAGTACGATAGGTCAAGCATCATCCCTTGTAGTTACCAAGATTATCAGATGGCCCAATCCGGGGAAATACCAGAAAGGTGGGTCAATGCGCAGCTAAAAATGATGTAGATGAAAACCTACAGCAGGCAGCAACTCGCCCTACGTAATGGACAGGATAAACCCGAAGTCTGGGTAGCCTATCAGGGCATAATTTACGATGTTAGCCTTTCCCGACTTTGGAAAAATGGGAAACATTATGAACATTGGGCAGGACAAGACCTAACAAATGAGCTGCAGGAAGCTCCACATACAGCCAATGTTTTTTTGAAATTTGAAGCAGTGGGCAAATTAGAGAAATAAGATGATATTGATTGCGGACAGTGGTGCCAGCAAGACTGACTGGCGTGTAATAAATGAAAAAGGTGAAATTGGACAACATCGGGGAATTGGATTTAATCCAAACTACCAAACCGCTGCGGGGATGGTAACTGACCTTCAAGATGACTTCCTCTTGAAAATGAGGGATAAAGTGGAAACCATATACTATTATGGGGCAGGATGTACCTCCACTAAGAACCGTTCACAAGTAGAGGGTGCCCTTCGGAGTCTTTATAAACATGCCGAAATCAACGTGGACCATGACTTGATGGCTGCTGCAAGGGCTACTTGTGGGCATGAGTCCGGTATAGCCTGCATCTTGGGCACAGGATCCAATAGCTGTGATTATGATGGGGATATTATTGTAGATAAAAGACCTGCTCCAGGATATATTCTCGGAGATGAAGGAGGTGGGGCTTACATCGGACGTAAGTTTCTGGCAGACTTTATTCATGAGGAAATGCCAAAAAAAATCAGGGAAAAAGTATTGGATAAATTCAATTTGACCACCCAGGAAATCATAGAGCATGTATACCAAAAACCCTTTCCAGGAAGGTATATGGCGAGTTTTTGCCGTTTCATTACGGAAAACAAAAATGACCCTTATTGTTATATGCTCTACTATAATGCATTTCAGGATTTTTTTAAAAAGCATGTCATGAAATACAAGGACTATAAGGAGAAAAAAGTGAACTTTGTAGGCTCCATCGCTTTCTACAATTCTGATATTCTGCGGAATGCAGCTTACGATGCAGATATACAGGTCAACTTGATTATAGAGAGCCCTATTGCGGGACTAACACTTTACCATCAGCACATGTTATGAGTAATACAACAGAAAGTAGTTCTTTATATGAAAATCTGGAACAGATGGATATACCATCTCTTCTGGCAAACATCAACAAGGAGGATAAAAAAGTGGCCGAGGCAGTGTCGGGCCAACTTGTTCAAATTGCTGATCTTGTAACCCAAATAGTGCCGAGAATGAAAAAAGGAGGCCGGCTATTTTATATCGGTGCAGGCACTAGTGGTAGACTGGGAATTTTAGATGCCTCCGAATGTCCTCCAACTTATGGTGTCCCATTTGATTGGGTGGTTGGGATAATTGCCGGTGGAGACTATGCCATTCGCAAGGCAGTGGAAAATGCGGAAGATGACCCAGAGCAAGCATGGAAGGACATTCAGGAATTTGGTTTTAATGCGTATGATACCGTTATCGGAATTGCGGCTTCAGGCACTACCCCATATGTTATTGGAGGTGTGAAATCTGCCCGTGGAAAGGGTTTATTGACTGGTTGTGTTACCTGTAATTTAAATACCCCTTTGGCAGCTGAGGTAGAATATCCCATTCAGGTAGTTGTTGGACCTGAATTTGTCACCGGCAGCACGAGGATGAAAGCCGGAACTGCCCAAAAGCTGGTATTAAACATGATTTCTACCACCACCATGATCAAGCTTGGACGGGTAAAAGGCAATAAAATGGTAGATATGCAGCTTTCTAATAAAAAATTAGTCAATAGAGGAATGCGGATGATCATGGAATCCACAGGACTGGGTGAAAATGAAGCCAGGGAAATGTTGCTGCTACATGGCACAGTAAGAGCCGCAGTTGAAGCCCATTACAATAAAAGCTAGTCCCCCAAAGATTTACAAAATTCTTTCTCTATCTTTGCATCCCTTTTAATTTCAATGATTTGGATCTTTGATAGGAAGGCTAAAATTAATCCAGCAGAGATGCTGCACCACTATGAGAAAAGACAATAACAGAAGGTCTGAGCAAAGAAGCGAAGGCAAATCAGATCGGAAAAGATCAGATGGGAAATTTCAACCCAAAAAAGATTTTTTTGACAAGGGCGAAGACAAACGGTCAAAGTTTAGAAAAGGGCCTGAAGAAAATAGGAGCAAGGATAATTACACTGGAAGAAAAGGAAAAAGCGAGGACAGATCAAGAGAAAGTACCGAGGCCAGACCTGAGGGGGATTTCAAAAAAATATATAAGGGACGTGGAAAAGACGAGAAGCCAATTCATGAGTGGGTTCCTGCTGATAAGCTTTCCAGGGAGAAAACCTTCAAGAAAAAATTCAAAAAACCTTATTCCAGTTCAGGAAAAGAAGAAAGACCAGACTATAACTTTGAAAAACTGGAGGAAAACCACCGTAAAAAAAATGCTACTGAAGATATACGTCTAAACAAATACATCTCCAATTCAGGTATTTGTTCCAGAAGAGAAGCAGATAATTTGATTCAAAAAGGATTTGTGAAAATCAATGGACAGGTAATTACAGAAATGGGCTATAAAGTCAAACCAGGGGATAAGGTGAGTTACAAAGACAAACTGATCAATCCTGAAAAGCCTGTATACCTGCTGCTCAATAAACCGAAAGATTTCATTACCACCACTGATGATCCAATGGAAAGGAAAACGGTAATGAACCTGATCGCAAATGCATGCGAGGAAAGGGTTTTTCCTGTCGGGAGATTGGATAGAAACACAACCGGTTTACTGCTATTTACTAATGATGGAGAACTGGCAGCTAAAATTTCCCATCCTTCCAACAATATCAAAAAAATCTATCAGGTAACCCTGGACAAGGCCATTACACTAGGAGATGAAAAACTCATTTCAGAAGGTCTTGAATTGGAGGATGGTTTGGCTAAAGTCGATGATATCCAAGTGCTTTCAAAAGATAGGACTATTTTAGGACTTGAAATACATTTGGGAAGGAACAGAATTGTAAGGAGGATTTTTGCCCATTTGGGTTATGAAGTAATCGCCTTGGATCGTGTCATGTATGCTGGGCTAGATAAAAAAGACCTTTCAAGAGGGAATTATAGATTCCTCACAGAAAAAGAAGTCATTAGACTGAAATATTTTCTTTGATAAAAAAATAAGCGGTTGTCTCCTTAATTGGAGACAACCGCTTATTTTACTACGGTGGGGCAAAATACCTACCATAAATAGGCTGAAAGATATGGTATTTGGCATTCATTGTGGTTATTTGCTGCTCAACCATTGAGTCTTCCCATCGCTTCTCATTACTACAAATTCTACATTGTGACTTGGGGCCACACCCATAAGTTTATACTTGCGCGCAAAAGAAGTCACTGGATCAATCTTCTCTTCGTGAATCAAAATACCATTTTGAAAAGTCTTAACAGTAAATTCGACTGGGTTTTCCTGATCTAAAGAAAGTTTGTAAGAATTCCAGCGAAGCTTTTCAAGGTTAGAAGTGAACTGTTCGTTCTTCTCTTCTTTGTTACCTATTACAATCGGAATTCTCTCACTGATCCGGTTCTTTTCATTGACCTCCACCGTGTAGTTTCCTGGCCCTAAATTGGAGAAGTCATAATATTTGGCAAATGCCAATTCCTTTTTTAGAAATTGTTTTTTGACCATTTTATTGTTTTCATCAAAGATCCTTACCAAGACCGAACCCTCTGGGATTGTCTTGTATCTTAACAAAGCTTTGTTGTCATCCAACAACTTGATGGACACAGGAGCATTCACCGCTCTTTCTTCTGAGATTTTGCCCTCATTGGTCATGGCCAATACAAAGGCAATTGCTAATAATGTTTTCATGGCTTAATAAATAATTGGTTTTCAGTACTCTCCACGGAAGACACGAAAAAATGTTACCTCCCCACTATCCCCAACATTGAATTCCAATCCAATTAACCAAGAAAATTCACAATTCATATCCTATTCAAAAAAGCGTATATGTAAAATTATTAATCTGTTTATAGGTATTTTTTTGTATTTATATACTGTTTTTTATAAAATTACTAAACTTTATGCTAATAATTATCCATTTAACCAAATGAACGAAAAAAGAATCATTGGTCAGTAGTTGCAACTATTCCTGATCTATTAAATTTATTTAATGGAATCATAAATTTCAAACTAAGGGTAAAAAATACTGGTACTGCACCATATTTTTCAAAAAAAAAGCCGCAAAACGCGGCCTTTTTTTTGATATAAAATTAAAATATCTGGATTACTTTGTTGCCATTAATTGAGAGAATCCATCCTCAGTTTTGACAAAGAACTCTACTTTAGAGCTTGGATTGATACCCTTCAATTTGTACAGCTTTTGAAATCCATTTACACCATTGACTTTTTCTTCATAGATCAATTTGTCATTTTCAAAAACCAATACCGACAAATTGGAAGGAAGTAGGGAATTGACCAGTAATTTATACGCATTGTTATCCGCTTTCTCCAATTTTGAATAAACCAATGGAGCATTTGAAACTTCTGCAGTGAAATTAACAGCAAGTTTTTCTACTTTATTAAGGCCTTCTTCGACTTGAATGGTATAGCTACCTGGCTTCAATTGTGAGAAATCATAATACTTGGCAAATGCATTCTTTGAATTGATTCTGTCTGTTTTGACCAAGAAATTGGCTTCATCATAAATTTTCACTGTAATCTGTCCCCCTGGAACAGCACCATAAAGCAACTGTACTTTTGACTGGTCCACTTTTCTTAAGGATACCGGTACGTCTGCAGGCCTGTCTCCTGCTGCCATGGTGTTGAATGCAACACCAAAAGCGATCATCATTGTGAATAATACTTTCATAGTAGTAAATAATTAATAGGTTTTAGAAATTATGTTGGTTTAGGCTTTTTCAGGATTCTCCCGAATAAAATCAAAAGCCGGTTATTTGGGGTGAGACGGATCAATTATTTATTGATCACAATGCAAACATACACAACATTTCAATAAATTACAAATATTTTAATTTTTATCACTTTTAATTATAAATACAGTAACAAAATAAATAAATAATTACACATTAAATAATTCGATCAAATTTTTTCGGAATCGTTAACGTAAAAAATTGAAAAGACTAAAAACCTTTACCAACAAAATAAAATTTTTTCCATATTTATTTAATCAATGGATAATAAAATAATACGCAATCGATTACAAATTTTTTAAAACATACTGTTGAAAAACCCAAAAAGCAGCCAAAAGCTGCTTTTCATCATTTATCAGTTATCAGATTACTTAATTTCATTGCCTAATTCTGAGAGTAATTTGCTGTCAAAATCACCCTGCAACTCCAGAACAATTAAATCTCCGGATTTATCATTCACCAAGACAATTACGTCCTGAATGCGTTTGCTGCCTTTGGTATAAATCATAAAATCTCCACCTTTGTCGCTCGCTTCCATCATTAGGTCATACTTTTCTTTTTGCAATCCTTTTTTTATTACTTGAAATTCTGATTTGGCTGACTGACTTCCGGATGAAAGTTTAAAGATTTTCATCCTTTCCATTGAATTGGCCAAGTTCTGGGCTTTCCCCTCATCCAATTTCACATCAAAGCTTTTTGCAAAATTCATGAAACTCCCTCCCAGATCAAGATGGAAAAATTCTGAATCACCTTTATACTTTTGATAAAGGGATTCCACACTTTTGCTTTGGGAAAAACTCCTTTGAGTTAGAAGCATCAGAGATGCAAATAATAAAATGAGGTACATTTTCATAATGTTTGGCGTTATTTAAAATATTGTGTAAAATTCTTCCCTAATTAAATCTTGCTATTTGTGTCTTGAGTCTTTTAACTCTTCCCTTATTTCTCCTTTTTAAACTGCTCCATGCCAGGAATATTGGTTTTGTCGGCAAGGATATTTAAATCTTTGTAAGTGAAATCTCCCAGCATACTCAGTAATGTAAAGCTCTCTTTGGAACCGGAAATCAACAAAAGTTCCTTTATCCTACCCTGTTCTTCTCTGATCATGAATTTGGTGTTGGAGGTTTTATCTGCTACATCCATCAGGTCTTCATATTTGTTTTTATTCAGAACATCCATAGCCTCTTTGTATAAGCTCAATCCGTCTAACCCATCCGAATTAAGGATCCGAATACCTCTAACATTGGAAATTAACTCTCCTAACTCCTTGGCCTCATCGTCTGAAACAGTTCCTCCAGATTTTAGAAAACCTCCAGCCATCTGCATCATTTTGGGACTGATATATACCCTGGAAAAGCGGTCATCTTCCATATAATTAGAAAAAAACTTCACTATAGCATCATCTTGTGCCTGTACTCCTGAGTAAATCAGAAGAAATGTAAAGAGCATCATCGTTTTATTCATAGCTTATTCATTTTCTATATCGAATATTTCATTAGGGGTATTGAGGTATTGGAATTCCTGCAGCAGCTGCAAATTTTCGGTACCCCTTTGCATGTTTTCTTGAATCAATGAAAAAGCCTGGATTACTTGTTCAAAAGCTTCTTTTTCAGCTGATTTCTTCTGATGAAGGTAAATACTCACACCGGAAACCAAAAAAACCAGCAATCCTGCAGCTATACCTGACCAAAATGGAATGAATCTTTTATAGCCTTTGGCTGGATTTGCCAAATTAGCCTCCTGTAATTCAGAAAAATCCGAGATACCCAAGAAAAAAGCCTTTTCAGTCTCATAACCATCCATGATAGAGAGCAAGTCCCTGAGTTCCTTTTCCTCCTCTAGGCTTGTTTCCCCCTCCCAATATCGGTCCAAAAGCACTTCAAGTCGTTCTTTCATTCTTTTGTCATTAGATATTCTCTTAAATTTTTCCTTGCCCTATGCAGATTGACTTTAACCTGATCCAAACTGACTTCAAGGTACTCGGCAATTTCTTCATAAGTCAAACCCTCCACTTCCCTCAATTGGAAAACCTCCTTTTGCTTTTCAGGAAGCTTATCCAAAAACCGGAATACCAATTTCATTCTTTCTACTTGTGACTCAGTCTCAAGATTCGGTTCATCCTCCAGTTCTAGTTCCGCTAATTCTTCCATCCTTTTTAAATTCCTGAAATACTGCATACTCTCATTTTTCAAGGTTTGAAATATCCATCCTTTTGGATTCTCCATTTCCTCTAAGTCATTTCGTCTTACCCATGCCTTTTCAAACACTTGCTGCAAAACATCATTGGCCACTTCCTTATCTTTCACCCAAAGGAAAGCCATTCGGTATAGCTTGTTTCTTAATGGCCAAATATGTGTTTCAAAAAATGACTTCATTCTAGTAGAAGATGCAGGGTCAATCTAAATGTTACACCAAGTTGGTAAAAAAAAAACTTTAGACTGATTTTAAATTATCGAAAAAAATAGTATGCATGCCTACTATTTATTATTTTGCGTAGGCATTTTAGCAATTCCATGAAGGGAAATATAAACTTAAAAAAGCAGCCTTTAAATAAAAAAAGCCCTGATATTATCAGGGCTTGTGGTGATGAGTGGACTCGAACCACCGACTCACGGATTTTCAGTCCGATGCTCTACCAACTGAGCTACATCACCAATCCGTTAAAGTGATGCAAAGGTAGGTATTTGATGTTTTGATGCAAATCATTTTATTAAAAAAATTATTGTAAACCCAATATAAAACACTAATTCAAACAATATGAGCATTTTACCTCAATTGGCTTTTTTACTGGTTTTGGCTGTTGCAGGCTTTATCATTTTCAAAAGAGTCGGCTATGTGAGAAGAAATATCTTTTTAGGTAAAGGAGAAATCCGAAATGATCAACCTAATGAAAGATGGAAGACCATGCTTTTGGTAGCATTAGGTCAGCAAAAAATGTTTAAACGTATAGTCCCTGCATTTTTGCACCTATTGATTTATGTAGCCTTCGTCATCATCAACCTTGAAGTGCTGGAATTCATCATAGACGGAATTACCGGAAGCCACAGAATTTTCGCTCCTTTTTTAGGGACAGTATACGGCATTTCAATGAACATTTTTGAGTTCTTAGCTATTGCGGTGCTGGTTTCCTGTGTGGCTTTTCTGATCCGGAGAAATGTGATGAGAGTAGAACGTTTTACAAAGCCTGAAATGAAGGGTTGGCCTGCATTGGATGCCAACCTTATTCTTATCATCGAAATAGTTTTGATGTTTGCTATCTTGACAATGAACGCAACTGATCAAATTCTTGCATCAAGGGGAGTGGAAAAGTATGTGTTACTGGACGGACTTTTTTTTAGCAGCTTTTTACAGCCGATTTTTGTTGGTCTGGCAGATAGTAGCCTCATTTTTATAGAACGCTTTGCCTGGTGGTTTCACATTGTAGGTATATTGGCCTTTGCCATTTACGTCACCTATTCAAAGCACCTACATATCTTTTTGGCTTTCCCCAATACTTGGTATTCCAACCTGAAGCCAAAAGGAGAAATCAATAATATGCCTGAAGTGACCAATGAGGTCAATATGATGTTAGGCATAAATACGGAGAACAGTGCTGAACCCCCTGCTGAAATAGGAAGGTTCGGCGCCAAAGATATCAATGACCTCACTTGGGTCAATGTAATGAATGCGTACAGCTGTACGGAGTGTGGCCGATGCACGGCAGAGTGTCCTGCAAACCTTACAGGAAAAAAACTGTCTCCTAGAAAAATCATGATGGATGTCAGGGATAGGGCAGAAGAAGTTGGAAAAAGCATGGATAATGGAGGTCCAGGATTGGAAGATGGAAAATCACTTCTTGGAGATTATATTACCAAAGAGGAAATCAATGCCTGCACCACCTGCAATGCCTGCGTCGAAGCCTGCCCGATAAATATCGATCCACTATCCATCATCCTCCAACTGAGGAGGTATGTGTCCATGGAAGAGTCAGGAACCCCTGCTCAATGGAACGCCATGTTCCAGAATATGGAAACTTCATTCTCTCCATGGAAATTCCCCCCGACAGACAGATTCAATTGGGCGGATCAGTTGAAAAATGAAGAAACAAAATAGATGTGAGAGTTTAGAAGCGAGAGATTAGAAAGTTTTATCTCGCTTCACTTCTCTCGCTTCTCGTCTCTAATCTCTAAAAGTCTAAAAAATGTCTAATTATAAAGTTCCAACCATGGCCGAAATGGCCTCCTCTGGCGAAAGTCCGGAAATTCTATTCTGGGTAGGTTGTGCCGGTTCCTTTGATGACAGATACAAAGCCGTGACGCAGGCATTCGTAAAAATACTAAATAAAGTCGGGGTAAGTTTTGCCGTGCTAGGTCCTGAAGAGGCCTGTACGGGTGACCCAGCCCGACGCGCAGGAAATGAATTTCTTTTCCAGATGCAAGCTGTAGCCAATATCCAGGTTATGAATGGCTATGAAGTCAAAAAAGTAGTAACCGCCTGCCCTCACTGTTTCAACACCATTAAAAATGAATACCCTGCCTTGGGCGGAAATTATGAGGTGATCCACCATTCTCAATTTTTACAACAGCTTATCAATTCCGGCAAAATCGTGCTTCAAGGCGGTGGGGAATTCAAGGGAAAGAAAATTACCTTCCATGACTCCTGTTACCTTGGAAGAGCCAATGACGTTTATGAAGCCCCAAGAGAAGTCATCAAGGCCTTAGACGTAGAATTGGTGGAAATGAAAAGATGCCGTACCAAAGGACTATGCTGCGGTGCAGGAGGTGCGCAAATGTTCAAAGAACCGGAAAATGGTAACAAAGATATCAATATTGAGCGCACGGAAGAAGCACTTGCCACAGGAGCCAATGCCATCGCCGTGGGTTGCCCTTTCTGTCTCACCATGATGACCGATGGAGTGAAAAATAAGGAAAGGGAACAGGATGTAAAGGTTTATGATTTGGCAGAAATGATTGCCAAAGATATGGGTGTTTGATAGCAAAAGCCTCAACATTGATTTGGGGCTTTTTTAATTCCCACAAAATAAGACTTATCCGTTTTAAAGAGACAACCAACCCTAAGCTTTATAGCTGCTCAGTTCCTAATTCCCTCTGCAAAAAAGTTTTTTACCCAAAAGGTCCTGGATATAGGGTTCAGGTTGTCAAGTATATCATAAATATTTTTTGGAAAAAAAGGCGAAATGCTGACTTTGTAATTGCCTTTTCTATCTTTTTTAATTTCTAAATCAAATTTATGAAGTTTTTGCAAAAGCTCTTTTGGGAAAAATACCTGTTTGGTAACTGCTGAAGCCGGTTTTTCCTTGAAACCAAATCGTTTCCGAGAAGCAGTATAAGTCAAGTGACAACAGCTCTCCTGAAAATTTTTTTCAAATATCATAAGCTTGGATTGCTGAAGAAATCGGGGGTTAAACATGTGTTGTAAAACCAGATTCTCCTTTTGAATCTCAAAAGTCACCTCCTCATGCTTGTAGCAATCCAACTTTAGGTTATTCTTGATAACCAGAAATTTCCACAGGTTATTGATCCTTTGCAGATCCATATATGCTATTTTGGGTTATTGGTCAGTCTATAGTAGTCCTTGATGGTGGTTTTTAAAACATCCGCATCTTCAAGGACCGCTTGCCAAGAATCATTTACGGCCATTTCAACTTTAATGTTCTCTTCAAGCAGTGGTATCAAGTTACTGACAAATTCATAATGCGCAAAAGTGTCCCCTCCATAAAACACCAACTCTCCCTCTTCCCCACTCAATTTATTTTCCCATTGAAGCCGAAGCGGCAACTCATCAGGTTGTGGTTCTACAAAAATATAGGCTTCATCCTTTATCCGATTGATGAGAATAGAAAGATTCAGATGAGGAGTGGATTGGTCCTTGAGCCGTTTCCCATGTCGGTAAATATTGATCTTGGCATCATCTCTTCCTTCCACGTCATAATGAATGGCACGCAGGTTTTTAAAAAATAAGCGATCTGCATCCGTTATGCGCATCATAGGCTTTTCATCTCCTGAATTATTGGCCCTTCTCTCATTGAAGAATGAAAGCAACAAAACAAATAACAAAGATCCCAGTCCAAAGATTTTAAAGATCTTGATCATTTCGGGGGAGAAACTGTCTTTGGAAGATGACATGGAAGACTTTTTTTGAATAACAGCTTTCCTGTAAAATTGGTTTAGGAACAAAAAGTGAGCCTTTCAGAATTCTCATTCCACCATTAAAGGAGTTAAGGTAATTAAGGATTTCATTAAAATCTTAATGAAATCCCGGAATAGTTCATTAAACTGTGTCTAAGGTTAAATCTTTTTTTCAGCCTTATTTTTTATTTGACTTAAGCGAAATTTTCAGATTTCTCCATTCTTCATTCCTAACTCTCCATCCTAAATTACCCCCCCTCTTGGTTCTTGTTTCTTGTGTCTAGCTTTTCGTCTATCACTTATCATTCCGACATCCACCCTACACCCCCCATTTTTTCCCTTTCTCCTTTCTCCTCTTACCATTTCCCTATCAATGCACATATGACCCCGCATTGATATCAATTGTACATCCTGTGGCATGGTCTGCCAGACCGGAACAAAGCATAGTTACCATAGGAGCGATATCCTTTGGTTCAGTCAGTTCATTCAAAGCAATATCATTCAGCGCATAAGCTTCCCCGTACTGATCCATAAAGTCCTGCGCCATGTCTGTCCGTGTAAAACCTGGGGCAATGATAAAAGCCTTTATTCCCTCCTTGCCATAATACCGGGCTATCGAACGGGTATAACTTACAATAGCCGCCTTAGAGGCTGCATAAGCTAAATAATCCGGAGTATCTCCCCTAAAAGCAGCACGGGAAGAAATATTGACGATTCTTCCATTTTGGTTGGTTCTGGCATATTCAATAAACTCCTTACAGATAATGGCCAGGGCATTGATATTGACATCCATGGTTTTGAGCCAGGCAGCTGTCCAGTCCTCGGTACTTGCGTCATCCTGTACGGAAATAGCGATTCCCGCATTGTTGATAATGGCATCTATTTTTCCAAATTTTTTGGCCAATTCCGGAATCCAGCCTTTCACCATTTCCAAGTTAGACAGGTCGCAAGGAGCCAAGTGCGCCGGATTGGGTAGAGATTCGGCCAATTTTTTGGCTGCCTCTAAATTACTATTAAAGTGTAAGATAACTTCTGCTCCTGAAGCAGATAACTGCTCGGCGATGGCCTTGCCTATACCCCTTGAGGCACCTGTGACAAGAATTCTTTGGGATTGTAAGTTGATGTTCATAGGTTATTAATGGCAAATAAAACTTCGGTTTCTTCTATGAGTTTAACTTTTTGAGGAAACTCAGGATGAAGTGGATTGAGCAATAGGTTATGCTCTTCTGGGTAATTGATCAAAGGGATACGGCAGGAAGGAATCTTAAGGGCTAGGGTTTCTTTACTTCCCGCCCAGTAAGCTCCTATTTCCTGGGTGCTTTTTGGATGTGGGCGTTTGGACCAATCCACTGGCAAATCATCTACCGATAAATATGGAACCTCAGCCTCCAAATCAAACTGGACCAAAGACCAGTTGGCCAAGGAAACTACAGGGCCTTTGATACTGAGTAGTTCCAGAAAATTGAGGGCATTGTGGCTACAGGCATAGATTAAAGGGACTCCATAAGGATTCCACCTTCCCAATCCGGGTCCATAGCCTAAAGGAAACCTGCCAGGCAACTTTTCTACCAATCGGAAATACCTCAAAATCATAGTGTTAATTAGAGGAAATTACCCCAGGAAATGGCTTCCAAAGCTGCATCTACCTGCTCCACCCCATATGGACTGCGCATCAGGTCAATAGGCTTCTTATGGCCCAAGGCTTCATTTGGGATATGCAGCCAACCCTGAAACAATGCTTCTGTACCAAAAACCCTGACTCCTTTTGCAATGATCTTATCCATGTCTTTGATTGCTTTGGTCAATAATCGGCTCAACAACCTGTCTTCTTTTTTCCAACGGACCAAGGTACTGGGGTCCACTTCCAAGACCTCGGCTACCTCAGCTTGGCTGAATTGCAGGTAATCAAACAGCGCCTTTGTCTCTGATAAATGAAAAGGCTTCTCCAATAAACTGGACTCTTCTATTGTAGAAAAAGGAGGAACAAAGAAATACTGCTCTTCCAAACTAGGAGAAAAACCGCTTACATCTGATGTGGAAGCATAATTCTTGGGAAGGATATATCTTTTTGCCATAAAACAAAGATAATCATTAATATTGTAAATACAACTTTATCTTATTGCATTTGCAATATTTCTTTGATCTGATCCTGCTGCAAATTGCAGTTGATCCACTCCCCATCCAGGTCTGCCCCATATTTTTGGTAGAAATTAATGGCTGGGGTATTCCAGTCCAAAACCTGCCAGGTCATGCCGGAGCAACCGTCCTCCAAGGTCTTGGCCAAGGTACGGTCAAAGAGCATTTTTCCAGCTCCTTTTCCCCTTTCTGACTCGGTTACGACGAGATCCTCTAAGTAGAGCCGCTTCCCTTTCCAGGTACTGTAGCGGTAATAGTAAATCGAAGTACCTACAATCTCTTCTGTCCCTGACTTGACCGCGACGAAGAAACCAAATACGGGATGGGGACCAAATCCGTCTTGTTCCATCCTCTCCACCGTATTGATGACCTCATCTGGAGCTTTTTCATAAACCGCCAATTCCCTGACCAGCTCCAAAACTTTTGGCAGATCTTCTATCTTTCCTTTTCTTATCATATACATGGAGGAAAGTTATCAAAAAAGACCAAAGCATAAAATCAATTTATATATTTGAAGTTGATCGCATACCCAAGCGGTCTATAACCATTGATCATTATGTTTTTAGCTATTGATGCCGGTAATTCCAATATCGTTTTTGGATTTTATGATGAAATCCAACAAAAGTGGACCCATGAATTCCGCGTCAATACGAATAGAGAACTTTCTGTGCTGAAATTGGAAAAAGAGGTGCATTTGTTCTTTTTGGAAAATGGCATCAAAAATGATCAGATCAGTCATGTGGGTATTTCCTCTGTAGTACCTGAAGTCAATGCGGCTTTACAGCAATTTTGCCATGAATATCTGGAAAAAACCTGCTACCTGATCCGGGGAGAAAGTTACCGGAGATTGAAGGTCAGTACCACCAAGCCCAATGAAATCGGGACGGACCTAATGTGCAATGTTACTGCAGCTTTTGATAGATTTCAAACGGCTTGTATCATTGTGGATTTTGGAACAGCACTCACCTTTACTGCTGTAGCAGCCGATGGTGCCATTTTAGGTGTCAATATTGTACCCGGATTGAAGACAGCCATCAAGGCCCTTTTTTCAAATACCTCCAAATTACCTGAGGTCCCCTTGAAAATGCCCAAATCAGCCTTGGGAAAAAATACCAGGCATTCCATTCAGGCGGGTATTCTCTATGGTTATACAGGCTTGGTGAAGGGGATGATAGCCACCATAGAGAAGGAAATCGGGCATCAATGCCGGGTGATCGCTACAGGAGGCCTATCCTCCATCCTCACCACACTAAATGATTCCTTTGAGGTAGTGGACCGAAACCTTACCCTCGAAGGCATTCGCCTGATTACCTTGGCAAATAGCCCAACAATGCCTGAGGATCTGGACAAATAGCGCTATATTTTTCTATTTCTCTTTGGGAACATACCCCAGGGAAATCCCCCCAATTGCCCAGCATGTCCCACATCAACTGAAAATGTAAATGAGGTGGCCAGTCCCCATTCTCCGGAAAAGGACCCACTTGGCAAAACTTTTGCCCACAAGCGACCGGCATACCAAGCTCAAGGCCTTCCAAATCTTTCAAAGCCAGGTGCCCATAGAGGCTATATAGAACAGTATCTTTCAATTGGTGCTCCAAAATGATGGTAGCCCCATAATCTCCAAAACCCGAATTGTTTTGAAAAGCGTGTATTTTCCCTTCCAAAGGCGCATATACAGGATGACCGCTTTCCGTCCATACATCTATCCCTAAATGGATATTTCTGAAATCCGCCTGATCGGTAGCAAACATGCCTGACCTGGCGTATATGGCCCTTTGCTCAAAATAGCCTCCAATACCAAACTGCTTGTCCGCTGCCCGAAGCTTACTGAAAACATAATGATCAAAACTGAGTGTATCAGAAAAATCAACTTGCTTCAACTCCTCATTTGCCGGTGAAAAATCCATCCAAAGGGTATTGCCCCGGTCTAGGAATTTTCCCATCAAAGGGAATACCTGCTCCTCTTGTATCAGTAGTTTCAAACTTTTTTCCATAGGCTGCAAGATAAATATTTTGTCTCTTAAGGGACCTTCTCTTATCTTTATTTCCATGACTGAAACGATAAATTTCCCTTCCCTAGAGGCTATCAAAGCTGCCCATCAAAGGATACAGCCTTTTATTCACCGCACACCCATCCTAAAATCTGAAGCCATCAATTCCATGGCTGGTTGCAAGATCTTTTTCAAATGCGAGAATTTTCAAAAAATTGGCGCCTTCAAGGCACGGGGTGCTGCCAATGCGGTGGCCAAACTCAGCGATGAGGAAAAACAAAATGGGGTAGCCACTCATTCCAGTGGTAACCATGCCGCTGCTTTGGCGCGGGCAGCCGCTGTGGCCGGTATCAAATCATACATTGTCATGCCATCCAATGCGCCTGAAATTAAGAAAAAGGCTGTGAAAGGCTATGGGGGTGAAATCATCGAATGCGAACCCAACCTGATGGCAAGGGAAATTACCTTAGAAGCTGTAGTCAAAAAGACAGGAGCAACCTTTATCCCCCCTTATGACCACATGGATGTCATAGAAGGTCAGGCAACCTGTGCCTTGGAAATGTGGGAGGAAGACATCCCTTTTGATACCATAATAGCACCTGTGGGAGGAGGCGGACTTCTCGGAGGCACTGCCCTCTGTACTAAATATATTTCTCCCGCCACCAAGGTGATTGCCGGGGAACCTGCTGGCGCAGATGATGCCTACCGCTCTTTTCAGGCCAAGAAGCTGATCCCTATGGAAGAGCCAAAAACCATTGCTGACGGTCTACTGACATCCCTCGGGAAAATCAACTTTGCCATTATCAAGGAACATGTAGATGATATCCTGACCGTAAGTGATGAGGAAATCATTGCTTCCATGCGCCTGATCTATGAAAGGATGAAGATCGTCATTGAGCCTAGCTGTGCGGTACCTTTGGCGGCTTTACTGAAGCATAAGGAGCGGTTCAAAGGCCAAAAAGTAGGAATTATCCTCTCTGGAGGGAATGTGGATCTTGCTAAGCTGCCATTTAGAACGGAATAATAAATCCTTCATGCAATTGACCGGATCATGGACAAGCCTGATAATAACCAGAAAGATTTAAAAGAAAAAAAGAACTCTGATCAATATTTAAAACGCTTTATAGCCTTAATAATTAGACCTACTTTACAATAACATTCCCATATGTTGGTAGATTTGATTGGATAAGGAGGAGCAATCATAATCCAAAGATCTTTACGCTAGAACTATAATCTGTATGGACATATCCAATCCATTTTACATCGATGCAATTTGGCTCTCCGCAGCCTTTCTCTGTGGGGTATTTGCCAAAAGAATTGGACTTCCTCCGCTGGTAGGATTCCTTGCTGCAGGATTTCTCATCAATTTTTCAGGACTTCAGGAGGGAAACCTAAACAGTGCCGTTGAAATCATGGCGGATATTGGAGTATTAATCTTGCTTTTTACTATTGGATTGAAACTGAAACTAAAGGAACTTTTTAGGCCAGAAATATGGGTTTCAGCCTCATTGCATATGGTTCTAACCATTTTGGCTTTATCAAGTGTATTGATGCTACTCACATATTTTGGACTAAGCATTTTTTCTGACTTAAGTCTACAGAGCACTTTGATGCTAAGTTTTGCTATGAGTTTCTCCAGTACTGTGTTTGTAGTAAAAACACTTGAAGCAAGGGGAGAATTTGATTCCTATCATGGCAAAATTGCTATCGGTATTTTGATCATACAGGATATATTTGCAGTACTTTTTATTGCCTTTTCAGATAAAAAAATCCCATCACTTTGGATTTTGGCACTTCCCATTATTTTATGGTTGTTACAAAAAATCCTAAGCAGGCTACTTCACCAAATGGAACATGGCGAACTGTTTTCATTCTTTGGTTTCTTTGCCACCTTTATCGCAGGAGCTTTAAGTTTTAGTTTAGTTGGATTAAAACCTGATTTGGGAGCATTGGTAATAGGGATGCTCCTGGTCAATCACCCAAAGGCTGATGAATTGTATAACCGAATGGCAGAGTATAAAGACTTTTTTTTGATTGCATTTTTTATCAATGTGGGATTGGTAGGGTTGCCCAGCCTTTCCACTTTTGGTGCTGCTATGATGCTTTTACCCTTTGCTTTGCTCAAAGGATTGCTGTTTTTGTTCATACTTTCAAGATTTTCTCTTCAACCAAGGACTGGATATCTTGGCGCCTTAAGTTTGACCAATTTCAGTGAATTCGGATTGATTGTGGGTGTGGTGGGACTGCAAATAGGTCTGATTCCAAATGAATGGATTGTGACATTGGCCCTGTTGATGTCTTTATCTTTTGTTTTGGCCGCACCGCTCAACGTCTATTCCCATGCCATATTTGACCGGTATAAGCATATTATTTTGAAACTTAACAAAAATGAAAACAGTCCGGACTGTGAGCCTTTGGATTTTGGCAATGCCGAAATTTTAGTAATTGGATTAGGGAGCATTGGGAACCCCAGTTTTGCAGCACTTACCCAGACTCATGGCCAAAAAGTTTTGGGACTGGATTATAATAACGACCTGATTATGGAATTACAGCAACAGGGAGATCAGGTACTTTGGGCAGATGCAACAGACAGCGAGTTGTGGGACAAGGTTGATTGCGAAAAAATCAAAGCTGTATTTTTGACTGTAAGTGATTTTACATCAAATGTGAATGCTCTGACTGAGATAGCGCGTATAAAAAACCGCCCTTTCAAAATTTTTGCATTGAGTCGGTATTCGGACCAAGCAGAAAAATATAGGTCGATGGGAGTGGACTATGTCTTTGAGTACAAGGAAAACTTGGGTAGGGATTTTGTATCCAATGCCTTAAAGACTAACAAAATTTAGATTTGGCTTCACAAATTGTTCAAAAAATCCTTGACTGCCAGAAGCGCCTTCTCTCGTTGTTCAAACATCCCCATATGCCCTACCCCTTCCAACTCATGGTAATGCGTGGCAAAGGGCTGATGCAATCTACTGGCTTCAATTTTCACGGCCACATCAAACTCTCCAGCGATCATCAATTTAGGACCGGGAAAATTCTTCCAGACCTCCATCCTGTCTTTCCTGTCCCGCATGGCTTCCAGAAAAGCCAAGACACCATTTTTTGAGCTTTTCTTCCCTTCTCTGATCAGTTCCTCTATCCGCGAAGCTTGTGCTAATCGCTGTTCTTCTGCAAAAAGCGGCGGTACAAAGGAATCCATAAATTTATCCAGGCCATGCTTTTTGATAAAGGAAATGGTTTTGTTTCTGGTATGCTTTTTTTCCTCATCGTCTGGAAAGGCTGTAGAATGAAATAAGCCAATCCCTTTAAGGCCAATGCCCATCAGTTCTGCTAAAGCCATGGTTACATACCCCCCCAGAGAATGCCCTATGACGATGGGTTGTACCAATCCCTCTACTTCCATCCATTCCTGAATCAGCACAGCCGTCTCTTCCAGGCTGATGTGATTCCCCGATAAAGGACTCTCCCCAAATCCAGGGAGATCCAGGCAATAGACGGTATGGTCTTTGGAAAAATCCCCAATAAAATCCCTCCACATGGATTTGGATTCACAAAAGCCATGGATAAAAACGAGCGCAGGCCCTGCACCTTCTTGGGTAAATTTTAACATGTCACAAAATAAGGATTAGAAGCCAGAAAGTATGCAGAGATAGTCCGCAAATGAAAAGTTATGTTAAATGGAAAGGTATGTCCAATTCCCAAAAAAAGACTTAAGAAAAAAGGTAGATTCCGCCTAAAATCATATTAAATACTCCAAAAACTGTCATAAACCTTCAAACCAAAAAGAATAAATCCCCTTAGATATGACATGGCCGGGTCCAACTATGTTTTAGCTGCAATCTTGAATCGCTAATTTACTTTGGTTATTTTTTTTGCTAGATTACGTCTAAAACACTTTATGTAAGCCATTAAAGCAAGCAGAAACAGGATATTGATATGGAAAACATAAGGTTAAGAAAAGCAACAAGTAAAGACAGAGCAATTGTAGCTGACTTTGACTACAGCCTTGACAAAGACGAACATATCAAACTCCACAGAATAGAAAAGATTACAAAAGCAATATCAAATGAGGAATGCTTTCTCATTTTAATAGATAAGCAAGAAGTTGGATTTGTAATTTTCGATTACCGTTTTTTTGACCAAGGCTGGATAGAGTTGATAATTATAGATGAAAAATACAGGAGAAAAGGGGTAGGTGGAAAAACATTCGACATTATACGTGAGCAAAGCAAGTCGGATAAGGTTTTCACTTCTACAAATAATTCAACCACTCAAATGCAAAGAGCACTTACTAAAGCTAATTTCACTTTTGCAGGTAAATTATATGGATTAGATGAAGGAGGCCCTGAAGTCTTTTATTATAAAAATATATGAAAACAATAAATAGAATGATGACCAACATCTGCTCCGACAAATTACCTGAAAGCAGAGATTATTATACCAAATTATTCGACTTTAATGTGGACTATGACAGCGACTGGTTTGTCCACTTAATTTCAAAAGACAAACAACTTGAGTTAGGAATTATCAGCCGAACAAGTGAAATTATTCCTGATGAAATAAAAGGCATTCCTCAAGGATTTTATGTAACGTTTGTGGTCGAAAATGCTGATGATATTTTTGAGATAGCAAAAAATGAAGGCTTTGATATCATCAGAGAGCCATCGGACACGTTTTACGGTCAAAGACGATTGTTACTTAAAGACCCAAACGGAGTAACAGTAGATGTATCCTCACCCATACCGGAATTTGAATAAAAACGGCATGTATAATTTGCTGAATCTATAAAATAAATGAATGGATTTTCAGATTCTGATTTTACTTTTAGCATTATTTATTTGGTTATTTTAGCGTTTGCTTTATGACATAAAGCGTAAAAGAAGGAGGGATTATTATAGAAACATAAATCTGAAATCAGATGATTGGAAGGGAAAACGATATGTTGTTCTCAAAAGGGACCATTGGAAATGTGTCTACTGCGGTACCCCTGCGACGCAGGTTCATCACAAAAGATATGCAAAGCGAAACATTGGAAAAGAACCTATCAAATGGCTCGTCTCTATTTGTAAAACTTGTCATGACAAAAAACATTGATAATAAAATAA
>NZ_SLAP01000157.1 GCF_007126775.1 Cecembia sp.
AAATTTTATTTGGTGGTATTTCCATATACCCAGATTGATTTAACGAATTTTAACTATTTTTCTACAATACCAAATAATCCCCTTTTGTAACCGCTTAACCTTTAAAAAGTCCGTTTGTTCCTTGAAAATTCAATTTATATAACAAAATAAATAATTGATTGAATTTATATAATATTTTATGATTTTAAATTGTCTTATGCAATAAAAAATTGATGTTTTACTGATTATTGAGATAAAGTTTCGGGTATTTTGAAAAGTGCGATAAATAATTTTTATTTACGCATCAACTAAACTAAAATACCTTATGAGAAAAGCTTTACTCTTTGTTATTGCGCTTTTCACCATGGCACTCACGTATGAGGTGTCGGCGCAACAACGGGTAATTACCGGAAAGGTAATTTCCGAGGAGGACGGACTGGGTCTACCAGGCGCATCTGTTCTCGTCAAAGGTACTACAATAGGTACTACCACCGATTTGGATGGTAATTACTCTATTAATGTACCTGACGGATCCAACACTTTGATTTACTCTTTTGTGGGTTTGACCACGCAGGAGCAAAACATCGGAAACAGGTCCGTAATCAATATAACCCTATTGGTAGATGCTGCAACACTTGGAGAAGTGGTGGTAACAGCTATCGGTATCGAAAAGGACAAGAAAGCCTTGGGTTATGCTGTTTCTACTGTGGGTGAGGAACTCATCCAGAACAGACCAGAGGCAGACGTTTCCAGGGTACTTCAAGGAAAAGTTGCCGGTGTGAACATCACGGCAACTAACGGTATGTCCGGTTCAGGTACCAACATTATTATCAGGGGTTATTCTTCTGCAACGGGTTCCAACCAACCACTTTTTGTGGTGGATGGGGTTCCTTTTAGCTCTGGTACTAATGCAACTGGTGGATTTACTAGCGGTGGTGCTGCTACCTCCAGCCGTTTCTTGGATATTGATCCGAACAATATCGAGAATGTTTCGGTATTGAAAGGTCTTTCTGCTACCGTCTTATACGGTGACCAAGGACGTAATGGTGTAATCTTGATCACTACCAAATCCGGAACTAGAAAAAGAAAAGCTGCTGAAGTAACTATCAATCAGTCTGTTTTCGGAAACCAAGCTGCCTCTTTACCAACATTTGGTAATGAGTATGGTAACGGATTCCAGCAACAACCTGGTTTGTTCTTCTCTAATTATGGTCCTAGATTAGATATTGGATTGCAAACAGCCCATCCAATTGCTTCCTCTGCAATTCCAGAAATTAGAAGTGCTTTCCCAGAGTATTTTGTACCCAATCCTGATGGTACACCATCTACCACGCCGATCAGATATGATTACAGGGCGTATGAGGATGTGGGTTCTGTTTTCTTCAGAACTGGCATGGTTTCCAATACTTCCATCCAAATTTCAGGCGGATCCGATAGGACGTCTTTTAACGCTTCTTTTGGTTATACGGATGAGCAAGGCTATGTTCCGGGCAATAATTTGAATAAATTCAACTTCGGTTTGGGTATCAATTCTGCGGTATCTGACAAGATGACCATCAATTCAAGCTTTACCTTTGCAAGAACCGATTTGGTTACGCCACCTATCAATGCAGCTTTTGGATCCGGACCATCAGGAGGTATTCCATCTGTATTTGCAAATACTTTGTACTTGCCAAGAAACATTGATTTGAGAAACTGGCCAACTGAGATTCCAACGAACAGGGGTTCAGTATTGCACAGAGGTGGTAACGATCAGGTTAACCCTATTTGGATGTCAAGAAATATGTTGGACTACTCTGTAGTGGACAGGTTCTTTAACTCCACTTCCGTTAACTACGATTTTAATGACAAATTTTCTGTCACTTATCGTCTTGGATTAGATACCTACACGGAGCAAAGAGAGGCCCAATACAATAAAAACGCAGGTAGAGGGGTGTCTCCTTTGGTGAATTCAGGTTATTACAGGTCGATCTCTATAAGAAATACTATTTGGAATCAGGATTTAATTTTCAATTATAGAACCCAGTTTTCAGAAAAAGTAGGTTTTTCTGCTTTGTTAGGAGCCAACTTGAGGTTTGATGAATTTGAAAGATCAGGTCTAGCATCTTCCAATCAATTGGCCTTTGGTCTCTTCAATCATGGTAACTTCTTGGAAGTATCTTCCAGAGACCCTTTGAATGGATTGGTTTTTGACCGTTTGGTTCAGGAAAGAAGACAAGGTATCTATGCCAATGTCACTTTGGATTACAACGATTATTTGTTCTTCAACTTGTCTGCAAGAAATGACTGGACTTCTACTGTAGAGCCTGAGAATAGAAGAATTCTTTATCCAGGAGCTTCCGTATCTTTCCTACCTTCACAGGCATTCAACTGGAATTCAGCTACGGTAAATGATCTGAAGTTAAGATTTGGATATGGTACTTCTGCAGGGTTTCCTAGTCCTTACAGGACTAGAAATATTCTTCTTCAAAGTCCTAGAGCATTTATCAATACTGCAGGTACTTTGTTTCAGTCCCAAACGCTGGGAAATAGCCTAGGTAATCCAGCTTTGCAGCCCGAGTTGCATGAGGAATTTGAATTTGGTGTAGAAGGTACCATGTTCAATAACAAATTGAGATTTGATCTTTCCTTGTATCAAAAGAACACAAGAAATCTGATCACCGATGCCCCAATTGATCCTGCTACAGGATTTACGGCTTCCTTGATAAATATCGGTAGAATAAGAAACAGGGGTATTGAATTCCAAGCAACTGCTACACCTATCAGCAGACCAAGTGGCTTCAGCTGGGAGTCCATTGTGAACTTCACTTTGTACAGAGCAGTTACTGTGGAATTGGGTGAAGGACTTGATGAAATAGTTGTTGCTGGTTTTACTAACTTGGGTAATTTTGCTATTCCCGGTCAGCCTTTCAATATCATCAAAGGTCAAGTGATCAGAAGAGATGAACAGTCCGGTCAGCCGATTGTATTGCCAAACGGTGATTATGAGACGGACCCTGAATTGGGTATTCTTGGTGATCCTAACCCAGCTTGGACCGGTTCTTGGATCAATACTTTCCGTTACAAAGGGTTGTTCTTGAACGTGATGATGGAATACAGACACAGAGGTGTTATTTTCTCCAATACAGTGACGGCTACTTTGGCAAGGGGTGTGACCAAAGATCCTGTGATAGACAGAGAATTGACATTTATCCTTCCTGGTGTACAGCAGGATGGTACGCCTAATGATGTGCAGGTAACTGCCTCCAACTACTTCTTCAATGCCTACCATACAGGTCCAGACGAGCCAAACGTATTTGACGGTTCCGTAGTAAGGTTAAGAGAACTTTCATTGGGTTACGATATCCCTTCAAGTATTATCAGCAGAACCCCTTTCAGGAGAGCATCTGTTGCCTTGAGTGGTACAAACCTTTGGTTCAGAGCCTTGAACTTCCCGCCAAACATGAATTTTGACCCAGATGTATTGGGTACTGGCGTAGGAAATGGTTTGGGTTTTGACTTCGTTACAGGAGCAAGCTCCAGAAGATTCGGTGGTACTGTAACCCTTACATTCTAATCACCTAAACAGAAATGACAATGAAAAGAAGAATATATAGTTTATTTATTGCCCTCAGTTTAGTGGTAGTAAGTGCCTGTGACTTGGATTTGCTGGAAGATCCTAATGTGGTGACTCCAGACACAGCAGATCCAACTTTGGTATTAAACAATGTGCAGTTGAGTTTTGCTGGGCACTTCTCTGGAACGAGTTTTCTAGGAGAAAGACTATCAAGAATGATGTCACAGCCGAATAACTTGTATGAGCAAGCCTATGTTCCAGTTAACTTTAACGGACAGTGGACCACTGCCTATATCAGTATGCTAAATGATATCAAATTGGTAGAGGAATTAGGTGAAGATCGTAACCTTCAAAGACATTTAGGAATGGCGAGGTTCTTTAAAGCCTATACGATGGTGAATATGGTAGATTGGTTTGGAGATATTCCTTATTCTGAAGCTTTGGATCCAACCAACTTCAACCCCAATTACGATTCTGGTGCTTCTGTTTATGCCGAGGCTTTAGCCATATTAGATCAGGCTGCTGCAAATTTCACGGCACCATCTGCTCCAGCTGTTCCACAGGATTTATATTACGGTGGAGACTGGGCCAAATGGATTAAAGCAGTTAATACCTTGAAATTGAAAATTCATTTGAATTTGAGATTAGTTGATCAAGGTGGTACTACAGCAGCGATTAATGCATTGGTTGCAGGGGGTAATTTGATGGGTCCTGGAGATGATTTTGTATTCAGGTATGGCACTAACTTTACAGATCCTGCTGCGCAGCATCCAAGATATGGTCAGTACAATAATGGCGGTGGCGGTGATTACCACTCCACTTGGTATATGTGGCATTTGACTGAGGCAAAAGGATTTGATGATCCCAGAGTTAGATATTATTTGTACAGACAGAGAACTCAGATTACTACTGATCCGGATGAATTGAGATGTATTTCTGAAATAGCTCCGGCACATTATTTGGCGGGCGGATGGCCTTTTTGTACCCCTAATGACAGAGGATATTGGGGAAGAGATCACCTAAATGCTGAAGGTATTCCGCCAGATGGTCCAGTTAGAACACAGTTTGGTGTATATCCCATCGGTGGTCGATTTGATGATGATGCTGGCGTAACAGTAGGTCCTGGACAAGGTGCTGATGGTGCTGGAATTCAACCAATTTTGATGCATTGGTTTGTAGATTTCATGTTGGCTGAATCCGCCTTAACCTTGGGAACCACTGGTGATCCTCGGGAATTGATGGAGCAAGGGATCAGGAAATCCATGGCCTATGTGAGAGCATTCGGTGAAGAAAAAGATGGTGAAGCTGTAACAGCATGGCAGTCTGGGGCTGAATTTGCAGAAGATGTAGAGGATTATGTAGATTATGTGAATAATGAGTATGCAGGTCTGGCCAATGATGACAGGAGAGAGAATATTATTGCCAGAGAATATTGGTTGGCAGCTTGGTCAAATGGTAATGAGGCCTACAACCTCTACAGGAGAACCAATGGCAAGCCAGACAATATGCAGCCTGGTTTGTTGGAAAGCTTTGGTACTTTCCCTAGAACCTTACCTTATCCGAATAACCATATGGTTACCAATACCAATGCTGTCCAAAAGCCTGGTCTAGGAACCAAAACGTTCTGGGATACTAATCCTGATGGTAGCTTTGCTTCAGGGGGTATTTATTAATCTATAACCTTTAAATTTCGAAATTATGAATATTAAAAAAATTGGTTTTGGATTTCTGATGTCCCTTTTGGTAGTGATTACTGCCTGTGTGGATTTCATTGAACCAAACATACCATATGCAACTTTCAACACTGGCCTGTATATGCGGACCTTATCTGGCGGAACTGGTCAGAACTGGAGTATCTTTGATCTTCAAGGGTCCAACTTCAATGTTGAATTTGAAGCGGTAGATGCAGAGGAAGGAGAAACTCTGGAGACTGTGGAGATCTTTGTGAGACACCGCAGGTTGATTGCTGGTGTAGGTTTTGAGTATATTCCAGCTGGAACAAGTACTCAAGTGAATCAGGTCTTAATTGGAACGATGACAAGGGCTGATTTCCAAAAAGCAACTGAAAACCCTAACCACCCAACTACACGTTATCTGAGAGGCTCATTTAGCATCTCGGCGGCTGATGTAGTGTCTGCATTAGGAGTAACTTTTGCGGATATTGAAGGTGCGGATGCGTTTGAATTCCGCGTAAGAGCAACTGATAGGTTTGGAAGGGTTTTTGATGATACCAATCGTTCCCCTGATGTTCAGGGCGGTTTCTTCTACAGGTCTCCATTCAGATATGATGTTCC
>NZ_SLAP01000229.1 GCF_007126775.1 Cecembia sp.
AAACGATTTAGCTAAAAACATTAAGCTGGTATAATTAGAAAAAATAAAATATTATATTTTTGATAGTATCTCAATCAATATAAAAATAATTTATAATCTACTTAAAGCAAAAAGAGGTCCATATTGGACCTCTTTATGATTTTTTTTTCAATTCGTCAATTTTTTTCGCAACTTCTTCTGCTTCGGCCATTACTTTGTCTGCCTCAGCACGGTTACTGTGTGATAATTTATAGGATTTATCCAAAAGACTTTTATAAGTTTCTTGGAGTTTTTCCAGTTCTGATTTTTTCTTAAATAGACCAAACATATCTTTTTATTTAATTAACAGGTTTGAGAAAAATCTGTTTAATCAAAACGATTAAATCTGATCTCACTCCTCATTTCATCGTCCTCAGTAACCATCTCATCATCTCTAAAGTTGATGATTTGCTCCAGTCTTCCATTTAAATTATAATACCTCCAAGTTCCTTCTTTTTTTCCATCTACCATCTGCCCTTCAGAAGCTTTGTTGCCATTTTCATGGAAATATATCCATAGCCCTTCAGACTTTCCAGATTTATAATTCCCTTCAGACTCTTTTTTACCAGAGGTATAATAGGTTATTCTCGTTCCATTGCCATCTTTCAGTGTGCCCGGATCGAGGGTTGAGCTTCCATCGTAAGAAAAATACTCTCCAACATTCATTAACCTGCCATTACTCCAAGTTTCTTCCTGTGTCAATTGTTTATTGTCATAAAAAAGACCCCAAACACCATTTTCAAAACCCAGGAAATAACTTCCCACGGATTTTAGCTGACCACCATCATAATAGTATACCCACTGACCATTTTCGGATCCCAATAAATATTCTCCCTCAGCAATTAAAATTCCGATTTTATTGAAATATTTCCATAAACCAGTTTTTAGGTCATTTCGGTACTCTCCAATGGAATACAAAGTGCCTTCCGGAAAAAAGCTTCTCCAAAGACCGTCTTTGACCCCATTTTTATATTGACCAGTTACAGAAACCTTCCCGTTGGAATGATTTTCAATATAATCCCCAACTGGAAGCCCCAATTCATAGGTCTTTCTTTTCGAAAGTGACCTGTTTGGATAAAATTCTTCCCAAGTTCCTACAGGTATGTCATTTTCATACTTTTCTGTTCTGGCGAGTCTACGATTTTGATAGAAAAATTTCCATTCTCCTGTCCTGTTACCATTGTTGTCGAAATGTCGTTCAGATTCTATGGTCTTACTTTCCGGAAAGTAAGAAATCCATTTGCCAACCCTTCTGCCATTTTTAAATTCACCCTTTTCTTCTACCATTTTACCTGGCCCAAATCGCGTAAATTGACCATCAGGCTGATCATTTTTATAGGAAGCTTCCAGCATGAGTTCCCCATAAATATCATATTCCATGTAAGGTCCTTCCTGCTTTCCATTTTCAAAGTTTTGAATCACTGCCATAACCCCATTATTGTAATAGGTGACCCATCTTCCATTCCTTTTACCATCTAGAAATTGACCTTCAACTTTCAATTGCCTTGGGTTGAAAAAATCAGGTTGACCCTCTCTGCCGTAATATTCTTTGTAAGGGCCGATAGCTACACTGTCTCTGAAAACCCTGTCCAGCTTTAAGGCACCTGTTGTGTCATATTCCCTAAAAAAACCATTGAGCTTGTTGTTCCTGTATTCCGCTTCCAGCTTTCTGTTGCCATTGCTGTGAAAAACGACTGCCAGGCCATCTCTTCTTCCTTGGTCAAAATTAATGGTCTGCATCAGGCGATTGGTCTGTGGGTTTTCAAACTTCCACAAGCCTTCCATCATACCATTATTCAAAATGCCCGTGCCTACTAAAGTAGAGTCTGCATTGTAAATAGTTACAACATTTGGACGCTGTTGCGCAATTGCCGACTGCCAGCTTACAGTCAACAAGAAAATGATAAAAATATATTTCATGTTATGGGATTTCATTGTCTCAATTATGAATACGCAATATGCAATACGTGGTTCTAAATTAAGGTAAATATCGGAATTTATAAACTAACGGTTATGATATGACAAAATATCCTCTGTTAATTTCATTATTAACTCCGAAGCCTTTTTCGGGTCCTTAGGTAGGGCAATCTCTTTCCAGAGTATTAATTGGCTGGATGTATTGATTGCAGCAACTAAATTTTCGGCACTTACTGCCATTTGACTTTGCATGATATCCATGTAATCAAATGCGGATTCGCGGCTGTACAGTTTGAAATTTTGGAAATAAGATATGCGATTGACTGGAAAACTATTTTTAGTTTGAACCCCATAGGTGATAAAAATAAAAAAACCATACCCCCACCAGTTGAGAAACCTGATATTGAATCCCTTCTCCTGATCAAAATCCCGAACAATATCCAAAACCTGATAGGGCAGCCTTGCCAATTGACTTCCCTTACTGATCCTGCAGCCCTTTGGGCTGTTGAAATGTAGACTTAGCCTGTCTTGAGGAAATGCGTTGGCAACGGTTGTAAACAAGGCTTGTATGAGGTCAACCTGATCCTGGAAATGGAGGAAAAACTCTTTGGACTTTTTCCAGAAGTCAGGATCTAATTCTTGTCCGGTAACCATGTAATAGATTTTACCAATTTAATAAACAAGATGCCCAGGCAAAACCTGAACCAAAAGCAGCCAGACAAATTAAATCTCCCTCTTTAATTTTCCCCTGTTCCCAAGCTTCACTGAGCGCAATAGGAATGGTGCCCGCGGTAGTATTGCCCAACCTCATGATGTTGTTGAAAACTTTTTCATCCGGTAAGCCCATTTTTTGTTGGATATAATTGCTGATTCTCAGATTGGCTTGATGGGGAACCAACAAATCGATCTCAGATTTGTCTTTGCCATTGGCCTCTAGGGCTTCTTGGATTACTTCTGAAAATCTGACTACTGCATGTTTGAATACTGCATTTCCGTTCATCTTTAAGAAAAAGTCACCTCTATCTATCAGCTCTTGGGAAATTCTTACTTCCGTACTGCTGCTTGGGGCCAAACAATAAAGCTCTTCTGCATATTGTCCTTCTGAATGTAAATGCGTAGAAAGTATTCCTGGCTGGTCCGCTTCCACAGCGCTCAATATCACCGCTCCTGCTCCATCTGCGAAGATAACAGCGCTGGATCTGCCATCATCTGATTTATCCAAAGCTGAGGATTGGATTTCAGCGCCTACCACCAGAATATTTTTATACATCCCGGTTTTGATAAATTGATCTGCAACAGACAGGGCATAAATAAAACCCGAACAAGCATTTCTAATATCCAGTGCGCCAATATTGCCTACGCCAAGTTCCCTTTGTAGCAGCACGCCATTTCCTGGCAGAAAGTAATCAGGAGTTATGGTAGCAAAGACTATAAAATCTATCTCGCCTTCCTTTATTCCAGCCCTTTGAATGGCCATTCTGGATGCAGCAACCGACATGCTGTTTACGGTATCCTTCCCAGGAGTAAACCACCTTCTCTCCTGAATGCCAGTTCTTTCTACAATCCAGTCATTATTGGTGTCCATAATGGTGGACAGGTAGTCGTTGGTGATTATTCTTTCTGGGACATAATGCCCCACTCCCGTTATTCTGGATTTTTTCATTTTCTGGTAAAGTTATAAAGGGTTTGTTTCAGCCGGATATTGGTATGCCAAGCATACAAATATCCTATTTCATTCTCTTTTTCCAAAATAAAGTAAAATGATAAGCTTATGGAGGAGACCAATGGTAGGATTCTGTGTTTAAATTCTTCCTTGACTTTTCAATTTCCAGTACCTGTACAAGCCTGCCACGGACATCCAACTTGGATTGGCATACTCATATACTTTTAGCAGTTGATCCGAGCAGCCTTCTCTTTTCAGATAGATCTGCGTATAGGCCATAAATTCTCGAATGACTTCTTTTTGAGGGATATCTTTTTCAAAATAAGGCTTTATCCATTTGGCCCAATCGTCCAAAACATACGAGAGGTTGTCCAAATGGCGGTCAATATCATTTATAATACCAAAGTGTGTGAGGTAAAGAGCCTCTGCATTTTCAGCCTTTAATTTGGCCAATGAAAGCTTCCACGATTCAATATGAATATCAGGAGGTGGGCAGGGTGGAACCACAGGTCCTCCGTCTATCTTTACACCGGCCACATCTCCTGTGAAGATGATTTCGCCCATTTTCCATGCGATATGATGGATGGCATGTCCTGGCGTATGAATGGCTCTGAAACTGTTTTTGCTAAAATGTAGTTCTGCTCCATGTTGGACAGGGATTACCTGCTCTTCAGGAATTGGCATCATTTTCCCCCAGAGCCTTTCCATTTCACTTCCATAAATCTGCTTGGCCGAATTCCAGAGTTTTTCAGGTGACTCCAGATGGGGTTTTCCCACTGGATGGACATAAATTTTAGCACCATGTTCTGCCAATCTCCAGGCCGCTCCGGCATGGTCAAAGTGAATATGGGTCAACAATACCTGCTTGATGTCTTCCATGTGGTATCCAAGCGCTTCTACTTTTTTTTCAAGTACAGGATACGTGCTTTCAGGGCCCGTTTCTACTAGAAGTGGCCCCTGATCCGTTTCCACGAGAAAACAGGCAATCGCTTCCTGCGTATCTAAAAAATTCAAATCCAGTATATGTATTTTTTCCATTATCCAAAAAGGGTATAGTTGCCAAATTGATCAATAGGAGCTGAAGTTTTTCTGATGATGGAAGGACTGTCATTGGCCACACTGTTCACCATTGGGGAAACTGTATAACTCAGCATGTCCTCAGCCTTGTAGGTTTGAAGCATACTGATGAGGTCCTCCTGACTGCTGTATTTATCAAGCCATTTTTTCTCATCTGCTTGGTTCAAGATGACCGGCATACGGTCATGCACTTCTGAGACCAGTGCATTGGGGCTTGTAGTTAAGATCAAAAAAGTATGGTTACTTTCTCCCAGTTCATTTTCATACTCTTCCCAAATACCGGCAAAAGCAAAAGGCGCTTCATCAGCCATTGTAAATCGGTAGGGGATTTTGGTTTTTTTACCCAGTTTTTTCCACTCGAAAAAGCTGTCAGCAGGTACTAAGCACCGTCTTTTTTGAAAAGCATTTTTAAATGATGCCTTTTCATTTACTGTCTCAGCTTTAGCATTGATGAATTTTTGGGAAACAGGCTTATTTTTGGCGAATTCGGGTGTAATGCCCCAGTAAAAGAAAGAGAATCCCTTGGGACTTTCCGAGGTAATCACCGGTACAAGTTGGGTGGGGGCAATATTGTACCTGGGCTTAAAGTCACCCAGCATTTCCGCCTGAAACCGTTCCTCTAAATCTATTTTACTTTTACTCAATGAATATCTGCCACACATATAAAACCTTTTTTGGAAAATTACTGATTGCCAGTGATAAATTCAAATGCCCGTTTCTCTGACCAGTAAATGTCTTCACTTTTTCTGGGACTAAATCCTACATGGCCACCGTATTTTGGGAATTCCATCCATACTTGATCCAATTTTCTTCCCAAAGAAATTGGAAAGCATTTATCACTTAGAAATGGATCATTCTGGGCATTTAAAACAAGAGAAGGTACATCAATTTTTTCCAAAAAAAACAGAGAGGAGTTCTGCTCGTAATAATCATGTGCATCTTTGAAACCATGTAGTGGACCGGTGTAATGGTCATCAAAATCCTGTAGGGTTTTGATTTTCCTCAAAATCCCCAAAGGGATTTCATCAGGGAACTTTTGTGCTTTTTTAACTACTTTTTCTTTGAGCGTCCTAAGAAATCTTTTTGCATAGACGATATTTTCCCCAGATGAGATTTTCTGGCAAGAACTTTCAAGATGTACCGGAACAGATATGGCTACAGCTTTGCGGATTTTTGAAGTTTTATTTCGCGCTTCTCCCAAATACTTTAATGTAAGGTTACCGCCTAGACTAAAACCTATTAAATAAACAGCAGTGTATGGCTTTTCAGCATGATTGATGACAAAATCAAGATCATAGGTGGCTCCTGAATGGTAAAAAATGGGTTTATTGTTCAATTCCTCACTGCATCCCCTGTAATTCCAGTTAAGCACGTCAAATCCATTTGAAAAAAATTGTCTCGCCATTCCTGCCATATAAGGCCTTTTGCTGTTCCCTTCAAGCCCATGGCTGATAATGATCAAATTTTCCGAGCCTTGTTTCAACCAATCCAAGTCCAAAAAATCCCCATCAGGCGTGTTAACCCTTTCTCTTTCAAATGGTAATGGAATCTCAGACCTAAATAATCCAGGGATAATTGTCTGGAGGTGGCCATTGAAAAGCCATTTGGGGTAATCGTATTCTGTTTTTTTTATAAGAGGCATATTTGAACAAATACTTCATTTTTGGACTTTCAAATCCTGAAATTACTATTATTAAATTTGAATAAAGATATTTTAAGAACTATTTTTGGACTCCTTAAAATTTGACTAGGATAAAATTAGCTTATGGCCGAAATAATAAGAATGCCTAAAATGAGCGACACCATGGAAGAAGGGGTGATCGCAGCATGGTTGAAGAAAGTAGGGGATAGTGTCAAACCTGGAGATATCATTGCGGAAGTGGAAACAGATAAGGCTACCATGGAACTGGAGTCTTACGAGGAAGGAACACTGCTTCATATAGGAGTACAAGAAAAAGACGCTGTTCCAGTAAATGGCGTGATTGCCATTATTGGAGAAAAAGATGAAAATATAGAAGCGCTTCTGAAAGATATTGAATCAGGAAGCAGCAATGGAGATGCTTCTGAAGAAAAGAAAGAAGAAAAACCAGAGGCTAAGGAAGAAGAAAAACCGGCTGCTCAAAAAGAAAAATCCGAAGAAATAGATGTTTCTGGCATCAATGCTACGGTGATTACCATGCCCAAGATGAGCGATACCATGACTGATGGAACTATTGCTACTTGGTTGAAAAAAGTAGGTGACGACATCAAGTCCGGTGACATTATTGCTGAGGTGGAGACAGATAAAGCCACCATGGAACTGGAGTCTTACGAAGATGGTAACCTCCTTTATCTAGGCGTAAAAGAGGGTGAGGCGGTTCCAGTAGATGGGGTCATTGCCATCATCGGCGAAAAGGGTGCTGATTATGAAAAGCTTTTGAAGGCCCATGAGGCCAAGCAAAGTACCTCTGACGCACCTGATCAGGAAGAAGTTAAAGAAGAGAAATCCAGCAGCGAACCTAAGAAAGAAGAAAAAACTGTAAGCGCCCAAGAAACGGATCAGGCTTCCAGTTCTGCTTCTGACAACGGAAGGGTTAAAGCTTCACCACTGGCCAAAAAAATGGCCTCTGAAAAAGGCATCGACATTACGCTTGTAAAAGGTACCGGAGAAGGAGGAAGAGTAGTCAAAAGAGATATTGAAAACTATACTCCTGCGGTAGCAGAGACAGCTTCGGCACCAACTGCCATGGCGACATCAGCGCCTGCAGTAGGACAAGAATCCTATAAAGAGGAGAAGGTTTCCCAAATGCGTAAAGTGATCGCCAAGCGCTTGGCTGAAAGTAAGTTTGAAGCACCACACTTCTACTTGACCATGGAAATCAACATGGATAAGGCCATAGAAGCAAGAAAGAGTATGAATGAAGTCTCTCCCGTAAAGATTTCTTTCAACGATATGGTCATCAAAGCCACAGCAGCTGCCCTGAGGCAACACCCGAAAGTGAATACATCTTGGCTTGGGGATAAAATAAGATATAATGAGCACATTCATATCGGCATGGCGGTAGCTGTCGATGAGGGATTACTGGTACCTGTAATCCGTTTTGCAGATAGTAAATCACTTTCGCAAATTTCAAATGAAGCCAAAACCTTGGGTGGCAAGGCCAAGAATAAAGAGCTTCAACCCAAAGATTGGGAAGGGAATACCTTTACAATATCCAATTTGGGTATGTTTGGTATCGAAGAGTTCACGGCCATTATCAATCCACCAGATGCCTGTATTTTGGCAGTTGGAGGAATCAAAGAAACCGTAATTGTCAAAAATGGACAAATGCAGGTAGGAAATGTAATGAAAGTGACCATGTCCTGTGACCATAGGGTGGTGGATGGTGCGGTTGGTTCGGCCTTCCTACAGACACTGAAAGGGCTCTTGGAAGATCCGGTTAGGATTTTGATTTAATTAATTTATAGATATATGTCAAAAAGTCCTGATTTGTCAGGACTTTTTGCTTTTAGTATAGTTATTGAAAGGATTTATACTTCGTGAAATATGGTAGATATATACTTCGTGAAATAAAATAGAAATTGTTTCGTGAGATATGGTGGAAATAAGTTTCGCTAAACTGTTGCAAAAGATGGCAGTGAATCTGTTTGTAGGTAAAAAATTCAAATGGCAGTTAAATATTTCAACTTATATCTATTTTATTTCGCAGAAGGCATATTTCAATTTATTTCATCTCACGTCTTACGTCTCACATCTTAAGTCTTAAAAAAAATGGAAAAAATAAAATCAACCACCGTTGTGGCGATCAAACATAAGGGTGAAGTAGTGATCGGGGCAGATGGGCAGGCTACTTTGGGGAATACTGTAGCAAAAAGTTCAGTCAATAAAATCAGAAGGTTACAAGGAGGAAAGATCGTGACCGGTTTTGCGGGTTCTACCGCAGATGCCTTTACCCTTTTGGAGAAATTTGAAGAAAAATTAAGCGCATATGGTAATAATATGAAACGGGCTGCCGTAGAACTCGCCAAAGAGTGGAGAATGGACAGGATGCTGTCTAAGTTAGAGGCTATGATGATCGTGGCGGATAGTCAGGATATATTGATCATTTCCGGTACAGGAGACGTGATTGAGCCGGATTTGGAGATTGCTACCATTGGTTCAGGCAGTATGTATGCCCAGTCTGCGGCAAGAGCACTGAAAAAGTTTGCCCCACAATTATCTGCAGAAGAAATGGTCAGAGAGAGTTTAGGGATTGCCGCAGATGTCTGCATATATACCAACCATAATCTGGTGGTGGAGAAAGTGGTGAAGTAGACTTTTCCTAAATGTTGAATTCTCAGGGTGACGAGTCTGGTAATCTCTCAATGGTAGCAAGGGACTGCCTGTCCCGCGGAATTGCGGAAAGCGAAGAATCTCCCATAGTTGAGGGGATTCTTCTCCGCCTGTGGCGGATCAGAATGACGCGGAAAACAAGATGTCATTCCCTTCTATCGAAATAACAAATTTTAAAATCTCAGAGTGACGTACATTTCTGTCAATCATATCCCCCTATTGGAAGGAGGGTAAATTTAAAAGGCCAAATCTGTTTTTATGTTTGGGGATTGATATGCCAGGTATAAAATTAATCCCTCTATAACCAGTCCCGTAGAAACTGTAAAATATCTTCTCTCATTTCAGCCGTTTCCTCATGTCCAACATCATAAATTTTCAATTTCCATGCTTGGGGGGCTCCGTCTTTTGCATAAATTTTCTTCAGGTTTTCATCAATGATTAACAAACCTTCCAATGGGGTAAGTGGATCAAATTTTCCCGCCAGACCAAAATGAGGTCGGGGTGAAATTAATCCGTTAATTTTTGAAGTTGAAAAGTGGTTCAGTAAATCAGGAACATAATAATAAATACCATGAAGACTGAGGTCATTTTTTTCCAAAAGAGTTTGGAAATCAGTTAAACAATTTAGATCTACCACCACTTTAATACGCTCATCCAATGCGGCAAGCCACCAAGCCATGGTACTTCCCATGGACATGCCCATAGTTGCTACCCGCTCCATATCAATATCTTCCCTGGAATCCAAATAATCCAATGCCCGCAAATTGTCATATACCATCATTCCATAAAGCACCTGTCCTTTCCACAACATTTCTTTAAATAGATCCAATTCGGACTTTCCCGATCTCTCCCCAAATCCCCAGGAATCCAAACAAAAACCTGCATATCCTTCTTGCGCCAAAGCAAAAGCATAGGGAGGCGCCTGCATTTCTTTTCTGCCATAGATAAATTCATTCTTTCCCACCTCATATTGACCGAAATGAGAGTGATTAAAAAGGACCACCGGCAACTTCCCATTGGCATTTTTTGGTTTGGTAAAGAAGGCAGGCACCTTCTCCAATCCATTGATGTCCAGTAATAATTTCTCAATGATGACCCCATCCTTTTCTTCAGAGGATACCAATTCTACGGAAATGGGTCTTTCCCGATCCGGAAGCTTACCCAAGAGATTATACAGTTCTTTTCTTAAGAGGTCTTTGTCCTTGATTTCATACATTTCTTCAGTCATAGGTATTGATTTGTTCTGGGAAATGGCATCGGCTATGCCCATAAAAACAAGGATATGAAACAGGAATAATTTTAAGAAATAATAATTGGGATGTCTCATTTATAATTGATTTCATTTTAAAATTTCTCGTCCCCCATTCCAAACCATTTCATAGCATTTCGGTAATATACCTTATCCACCTCTAGGCTCACATGGATTAGACGGAAATTTTCTGTAATTCGGGAGATTAATTAAGCCATTGTTAATATAGCCAAACCCTTAGCTCCTGTGTAGGGAAAAACCAATTTGCCATTCCTCAATAACCCGCTGCCTGTCCGTCTTTCCTTGACTCCGAAGCACCGATATAGATTTTGTTGACCTTGTCGTATAAGATTGCCTGGTAGCCTCCATATGGACCTACACTGTACTCTACCCGATGTCCGATCTCTTCCAGTTTGCGGATGACTTCATAGGAAAAGCCACTTTCGAGATTCAGCGATCCACCATTTGTCATCTTTGAGCCGGTGGGTTCGGAGCTTCCGTTGTGACGCATCCGCGGAGCATCTCCAGCTTCTTGCAGATTCATGCCAAAATCAATCAGATTGATCACAATCTGCGTATGTCCCTGAGGCTGTACAGAACCGCCCATCAGACCAAAACTGATGTAAGGCTCCCCGTTTTTGGTGATAAAGGCAGGAATGATGGTGTGAAAAGGTCGCTTGCCTTTTGCTAAGGAATTCCAATGGTTTGGATCCTGGACATTGAACTGTTGTCCGCGGTTTTGCAGCACAAAACCCAATCCGTCCGGAACCATACCCGATCCAAATTCATCGTAAATGCTCTGGATAAAGGAAACCATATTGCCTTCCTTATCCGCGACAGTAAGGTAGGTAGTGTTGCCTTTTTCGATTTCACCGGCAGGGTAGGCCATAGCGGCCTTGTTTGGATCGATGAGTTTCCGACATTCGGCGGCATATTCTTTGGAAATCAATTTTTCCACCGGGATTTGATTGAAAGCAGGATCGGCATAGAATTTTGCCCGGTCTTCAAAAGCCAATTTCTTGGCTTCCGTCAGCATATGCAGGTATTCTGCACTTCCAAAGCCCATGGATTTGATATCGTAGCCTTCGAGGATATTCAGCATTTGTAGGACTGCTATTCCCTGTCCGTTGGGTGGGAGCTCCCATACATCGTATCCGCGGTAGTTGGTGCTGACGGGTTCCATCCATTCGGAGGTATGCTTTTTCAGGTCTTCATAACGGAGATAGCCCCCATTTTCCTTCATAAACCTGTCGATGGTTTGTGCGATTTGCCCTTCATAAAAGGCCGAACGGCCTTCTTTGGCTATCATGGAGTAGGTTTTGGCCAAGTCTGGATTTTTGAAGATTTCTCCTTTTCTCGGGGTGTTTTCGCCATTGGGCATGTAGGTTTTTCGGAAACCAGGAATGTCCTGCATTTTTGGATAGGCACCGTTCATTTGCCAGGCAATCACTTCGGTGACGGGGAATCCGTTATTGGCATAGTCGATGGAAGGCTGGAGGATTTCCTGCATGGATAGCTTCCCAAAACGCTTGTGCATCTCAAACCAGCCGTCCACACAACCGGGAACGGATACGGGAAGTGGCCCCAGCAGGGGTACATAATTCAGTCCTTTTCCTTTGAAAACTTCCATCGTCAGCAATTCAGGAGCACGGCCGCTTCCATTAAAGCCGTAGAGCTTTTTGGTTTTGGCCTCCCAGATGATGGCAAAAACATCTCCTCCAATTCCGCAGCCATTGGGTTCGACCAAGCCCAGCATCGCATTGGCGGCGATGGCTGCATCCATGGCCGAACCGCCTTTTTTTAAGATATCCAAGGCCACCTGAGTGGCCAAGGGTTGGGCGGTGGCAGCCATACCATTTTGCGCAATGACTTCAGATCTGGTAGTAAATGTTTTTCCGGTGACCCGGTCTTGGGCCCAAGTAGCGGTAGCAAGGAAGTAAAGAGCGATAAGGAAATAAAGATGTTTCATAAGTATGGCATTAGCTTTGCCATATTAAGTAAGTCCATAGATTGTTCCAAGGGAAAGTATTTGAGTGGTAGTGCAGTTCTCGGGGAATTCATTTTTAGTTGTCTGTCGTTTCATAAGGAGTCATAACCTCCTGTATAAAATCAGTGCGAACTAACAAGCTTGATTGTCCACAGGACAATCAGGCATTGCAAGGAAGCACGAAATTTCGGTTCAAGACAGGTTTGAACATTGTTTTCATAAATTTTTGTCAACAGTTTTAATCTGTCACGGCAATATTTACTGTAATATAATCCGTTTCTCCTGATTTGAATTTCAATTCGTACTCTCCTATTGCCGAGGGAGTAAATTCATAAATAGCCGTTATTATCGGAATATTGTCTGTGCAGATACAACCTTCATATTTTGCCTGAACCTCTATTATTTTTGACTGTTCACTGCCACTTTCAATAAACTTTTCAAATTTCCCGCACCCGTTATAGACCGCGAATTTAACTTCAATTTCTATCGATTCATTTATTCTTCCTGAGGATGGCGAGTTTACCTCTGTCACATTTTCTGGTCTATACTCAATACATTTCTCAGAACCATCATCCGAACAAGAAACCAAAATTGCAAGAAGAAAAAATAAAAATATTTTAGTTTTCATTTTATTATGGTTTTTAACGGTTCTCAGCTATACGCAAGCAGGGATTTTAACCACTGAACTTCCTACTAAGAACTGAACTTTAAATTTAGCACTTTCCTGTCCTACGAAGCACAGCCTGTCCCGCCTAAGCGGGAAAACCCCCGCTTTTGCAAAACGGCTGTTAGCGGGTCGGCTTTCTTTATGTCAATCAATTCTTAATCTCAATATTAAGTTGTCGTCCCTCATTCATTGCTTTTTTGTCCATCGACATTCCAACTGCAATTCCGATCCCCATTCCGATTGGAAGTCCAATAGCTAAAAGCCCTATGTTGCCAATACTAAGTCCAAAAGCAACACCAATTGGTAGGCCAAATGCACTCATTCCCAATACCATCCATAAAGTTCTGTAGTAATTTTTAGGCACTATTTTGTGTTCTTTTTCTACTTGTTTCAAAATTGCTGTTTGTTTTTGTTTTAAAAGTTTAGTCAATTGAGCACCATTAAAAGTTGATAAATTTAATATATCAACACTTTCGTTTATTAATTTGTAAACGTCTTGGCTCAACTCTTTTTTCTTTAATTCGTTAAGAAGTTCGCCAAATTGCGAATAGATTCTATTAAGTTTGTCATCGTTAGAAAAGTCTTCTCTGTTTTTAAGTTCTTTGATATTCATTTTTGTCTGTTTTTATTGTTAAGCTGTCCGCTAACTTGTATATACCCGATACAAACATTCGCCTAGCGAACTCATTAGAGCTGTGGATAAGCGAAATTTAAATGTTTTAATCAATCTGATTTCCTCCACCCCCATTCCTCTTTGGTGTTGGCATCGGCCATCTTCAATTCTTAAAGGGCATATCTTATAAAACTAAAAATATTTTTTCTAAATCCTTTCGAATTCTATTCCTTTTCTAAACTTCATATCCATTTTTTAGGTTATACAATTAGTAAACGAAACCAACATGGAAAATACAGCAGCAAAGAAGACAAGTAAAGCGGACCCAAGAGCGAAAATCATCAATGGATATGTCAGTTTTGTCCTTGAAAATGGATCTGAGCCTTTGTCTATTTATAAGTTTGCCAAAGAACTCAAAATGAATGAGGCTGATTTTTATGCCTACTTCACCTCTTTCGATGCCATCAAGTCGGCCGTTTGGGGCAAATTGTTTGATGATACCATTCAAAACCTGGAAGCTCAGGAAGTTTTTAAAGAATACAGTGCCAGAGAGAAGCTGTTGGGATTTCTCTTTACATTGGTCGAAGAGTTAAAAAAGAACAGGTCTTACCTTATATCATTATACGCAGGGCAAAAGGACCTGAAAAAGCTCTTGCCCGAAGAAGTGAAAGCCTTTAGAAATAAATTTAAAGACTTTGCCAATGAGATCATTTTGGAAGGTAAGGAAACAGAAGAAATTGCCAATAGACCATTAATTACAGAGCGGTATGATGAGGCACTTTGGTTGCAGGTCTGGTTTGTCTTCCAGTTTTGGATAAAGGATACATCGCCGTCCTTTGAAAAGACTGATGCTGCCATTGAAAAGTCTGTCAATCTGGCTTTTGACTTAATGGGTAAATCAGCGGTGGATACCTTTATCGATTTCGCTAAGTTTTTATACCAAAACAAATAAACACAGGAATTCATGGAAAGAAGTGTGAAGGAACAGCAGAGTATTCCTGTTTCAAAAGTGCAGCGGGCTGCCAAATTTATCAGTACAGGTGCCAAAGTAGGAGGGAACTACATGAAGCACTATGCCAAAAGAGTAGTTAATCCCGGACTATCCAAAGATGAGTTGCATAACAGCAACGCTTCGGATATATACAATTCTTTGAGTGAATTAAAAGGCTCTGCACTGAAAGTTGCGCAGATGATGTCCATGGATAAAAATATGCTTCCCAGAGCTTATCAGGATAAGTTTACCATGGCACAATACAGTGCACCTCCTTTATCCTATCCTTTAGTAGTCAAAACCTTTCAAAAGTATTTTGGGAAAACTCCAGATCAAATGTATGATACTTTTACCAAATCGGCGGTAAATGCAGCGTCAATTGGGCAAGTTCATCAGGCCACCAAGGATGGAAAAACCCTCGCTGTCAAAATTCAGTATCCCGGGGTAGCAGACTCAGTGAGTTCTGATCTAAAATTGGTTAGACCTTTCGCTTTGAGGCTTTTGAATATGAATGAAAGGGAGTTGGATCATTATATGGAAGAAGTAGAGGGTAAGCTGATAGAGGAGACTGACTACATTCTTGAAGTGGAGCGATCCAAAGAAATTTCAGCCGCCTGTAGCCATATTGATGGTTTGATATTCCCTGGATATTACGAGACATACAGTGCCGAACGCATTATTACCATGGATTGGATTGAAGGAAAGCACATCAAGGAATGGCTTGAGACCAATCCTTCTCAGGAGGCCAAAAATAAAATAGGGCAATCCCTTTGGGATTTTTACCATCATCAGGTGCATAATCTGCAGCAGGTGCATGCTGATCCCCATCCTGGAAATTTTATCATTACAAATGAAGGAAAGCTGGGTATTATTGATTTTGGTTGCGTAAAAATCCTACCTCAGGATTTTTATAAAGGCTATTTTGCTTTGATCAAAAGAGAATTGCTGATCAATGAAGAGGAATTGAACCAGATCTTTTATAACCTTGAATTCATTTCGGATAAGGATACTGAAGAGGAAAAGGTATATTTCAAAAGTGTATTTAAGGAAATGATTTCTTTATTAGGTAAACCTTTCCATGTGGAAAGTTTTGATTTTGCTGATGACAGTTATTTTGAACAGATTTTTCAATTGGGAGACAGGATTTCCAATGACAAAATGTTCAAAAAATCCCGTCAGGCTAGGGGTTCAAGACATGGCTTATACATCAATAGGACCTATTTTGGTTTGTATAATCTCTTGAATCAGTTGCAGGCCAATATCAAAACAACTAAGCCGGAGTGGTTGGAATAGTTGAGTAGGCAAAGTTGAAAAACCATCTCTAAAGCCACCCTTGGGATACGGGGGTGGTTTTTTATGCGTTTCTTTTTGTTACACAGAGGTCCACAGAGGACTCACAACTTGTCCCGTGAATAAGAGGAGAAATCTTTAGAGGAGAGGCCTGAAGGGCCTTGCTGTGACAACCCGGGATAGCATCCCGGGTAAATACGCATGTCCAGCCCCTCAGCTCGAATAATTTCTACATCAGCCTTCCGAAATCCCCCTTTGACATTTTACTCCGCTTGTAATATTTATTTGGTAGTTTTACGTAATCTAAATATCACTTAGTTAATAAACATGTCCTTCACCTATCCTTTTCCCCGTCCGGCTTTGACCACCGATGCTGTAGTCATTTGTGGAGCAGAGATTCTATTGATTGAGCGAAAAAAGGATCCTTATCAGGGTAAATGGGCCTTGCCGGGTGGTTTTGTGGATGAATATGAGGCAGTACAGGATGCATGTGTCAGGGAATTGGAGGAAGAGACCAGCTTGTCATGTTTACCAGAAGATGCCCTTTTTGTAGGGATTTTCGGGAAAGAGGGGAGAGACCCCAGGGGATGGACAGTTTCTGTGGTTTATTTATTTGCAGTAGGCAAAGAGCAAAAAGGTAAAGTTGCTCCTGGTTCGGACAGTGTTGCGGTGAGGTGGTTTCCTCTTAGTCAACTTCCCGATTTGGCCTTTGATCACAAAGAGATTATTGCTGAAGCTTTAACCCGGAAATATATCTGAAAGAAATATTAATCATCTCGTTTTAAACAAACACTTTGTGACTTCTTGCCATTGTGGCCAAATTAGAAAAAAAGCTGACCCCTTTCGAAGTCAGCTTCCTATCTCAAGTCTTGAGTCTTATTTCTCAAGTCTTCTGTATACAATTATCCGATAGATACCCTTTTGAATGCAGCTACTGTCATACCCTTACTTACTCCATCAAGGTACTGTGCAATAGACTTGGTGTTGTCTTTTACGAAAGACTGGCTCAACAAAGTGTTTTCTTTGTAGAACTTGTTCAATTTGCCCAAAGCGATTTTTTCAAGCATTTCTTCAGGCTTACCTTCTTGTCTGGCTTGATCTTTACCCACTTCGATTTCTCTTTCTACAACAGAAGCATCTACGCCATCCTTATCAACCGCTACTGGGTTCATCGCTGCAATCTGCATGGCTACGTCTTTACCTGCTTCTTCAACAGCAGAACCATTGGTGTTGGTTAAAGCAACCAATACCCCCAACTTACCATTAGAGTGGATATAGGGAACAACTGCTTCTCCTTTTACTACCTCAAAGTGAGAGATTTCGATTTTCTCTCCGATTTTACCGGTCATCTCCACAATTTTCTCCGCTACTGTAATATTTTCAAATGACAATGCAAGAATTTGCTCAATGGATGCAGCTCCATTTTTTGTAGCCAAATCCAAAAGTGTATTGGCAAAAGCCACGAACTCGTCATTTTTAGCCACGAAGTCTGTTTCGCAGGTTAATGAAAGGAGCGTTCCTGTAGCGCCGTCTGCACTGACTGCAGTAACAATCGTGCCTTCTTTGGTCTCACGATCTGCTCTGGAAGCAGATACTTTCTGCCCTTTTTTTCTTAAGATATCGATAGCTTTTTCAAAATCTCCTTCTGCTTCGGTAAGGGCTTTTTTACAGTCCATCATACCGGCACCGGTCATTTGTCTCAGTTTGTTAACTTCTTGTGCAGTAATAGCCATTGTATTGTATAGTTTTTTGGATTAAACTTTTTTCTCTGAAATTAAAACCTTTCATGCCATCATATGAGAATGAAAGGTTGTATAGTTAATTGAAATCTTTGCGATCCACTTTTTATTTGATTGAAAATGCGATGATGCTAAGACCTCAAAGGTTTGGTAAAAACAAAAAATTGAACACAGGTTTGGACCGCATGTTCAATCTTTTGTCAAGTATAAATCAAAGTGGATTACTCTTTGGGTTCTGCGTCCACAGCTTTTTTAGCCTCTTCCTCTTCAGAAAGTTTAGCCTCTTCTTTGTCCTTTTTCCTTTCGGAAAGACCTTCTTCAATAGCTGCTCCAAAAGCTTTCACCAATAAAGAGATAGATTTGAATGCGTCATCATTGGCAGGGATCGGGAAATCCACCTCATTTGGGTTGGAGTTCGTGTCCACCAATGCGAAAACAGGGATACCAAGCTTTTGAGCCTCTGCGATTGCAATGTGCTCTCTTTTGATGTCTACGATGAACAAAGCTGCTGGAAGTCTTGTCAGGTCAGAAATACCTCCCAGTACAGTTTCCAGTTTTTCTCTCTGTCTAGAGATCATCAATCGTTCTTTTTTAGCCAAATTCTTGTAGGACTCTTCTTTAGTCAATTTATCGATAGAAGACATTTTCTTCAAGGATTTGCGTATTGTGGCAAAATTGGTCAACATCCCGCCTAGCCACCTTTCGGTGACATAAGGCATGTTCAACCTTCTTGCTTCTTCAGCAACCAAGTCTTTCGCCTGCTTTTTAGTAGCAACGAACATAACTTTTTTGCCTGAGCGAACGATCTGCTTGATTGCGTTGGATGCTTCTTCGAGGCAAACAAGCGTTTTGTTTAGGTCAATGATATGGATACCGTTTTTCTCCATGAAAATATACGGTGCCATTCTTGGATCCCACTTTCTCGTCAAGTGTCCAAAGTGAACACCAGCATCCAGTAAGTCTTTATATTCTATTTGTGCCATTAATAAATGATATAGTTTCGATATAAAATGAAGAACAATTCCAAATTAACGCTTGGAGAACTGGAATTTTTTTTTTTTTTTTTTTATACCTGGCTTCTTACGCTCTACTATTCTTGGGTCTCTGGTAAGAAAACCTTCTTTTTTCAATGCCGGTCTGTGCTCGATATCAAATTCACACAAAGCCCTTGCAATTGCCATTCTGGCTGCCTCGGCCTGTCCTTTGATGCCACCGCCGTCTACATTGATATTGATGTCATATGAACCATCTACACCTACTAGTGCAAGGGGTTGTTTTACGACAATCTGATGCAGATCAAATG
>NZ_SLAP01000176.1 GCF_007126775.1 Cecembia sp.
GGTATGGGTCAATTACCTCAATGGGGGTCATGGTGCAGGTGTAGCTAGCAACGAGCGTGATTTCCATGATCATTGGAAGAGGGTTTTCGAGTTTTATGAAAAACACTTCAACAAAAAGGAGCAAGAAGAGAAAGACGGTGAGAGCAGTTAATCGTATCTAATTTTCCACAGCAGGTACCCTCGCCAACACCAACTCCGGCAGTACCACCAATACATCCTTCTCTGTTTCAGGATTGTGCCAATAGACCAGCCAGTTGACAGATACCTGCTGTACGGTATAGCCTTTTTCCACATACTGGGCCAAGCTTTGCTGGAAGGCCAGAGAAAACCGAAAAACGGCCTGACCCTGTGCGTTCAGGCCATCATTTTCTTCCAGATTTAACAAATCCCCGGTCCTTAGGCGGTGGATAAGTTTTTGTCTGAAGGCGCAAAAACCCAAATTGATATCCTTCAAACCGAGCTGTAGAAGCAAAGGTCCATGATCTTCCTCAAGGGCCGGAACTTCAGTTCTTTCCATGGCTTCAGCAGTGATGTCATCCAAATAATTACCACGATAATGAATAGAAAGTAAGGACTTGGCCCGGGTCATTCCCACATACAATAGTCGGCGCTCTTGGTCATCCCGGCAATCGGATTGGCTGATCATCATATACACTTGGTCAAACTCCTTTCCCTTGGCTTTGTGGATCGTGGAAACCAAAACAGTACCATATTCCTGATCGGTAAAATCCTCTATTTTGGACTCCCGGATAAATTCTTCCAGATCTGTCCGGTACCTGGTTTTGGGAAAAATCTGTTCAAAATCATCCAAAAGGCGATTCACCAATTCCCATTTTTGGCTATGGCCAAAAGCTGTTTCCAGCTGCTGCCTTGACCTTTTCCATTTCTCTTCCGGGATCGTAAACTGACCGGGTCCTAGGGATAATGAATTGAAGAAAAAGCGGATTTCAAAGAGTTGCAGCAAATGGAATTGCTCATGGCTTTGAATCAGCTTGGCGGAAATGTTTTTTTCCAAAAGACGGCTGAGGATGCTTAATGCCTCCTCGTTGGTCCTGCAAAGAACACCTACACTGCCCTTAAGGGAACGGGAAATCAGGTCATCTACCAAAGGTCGGATCATGTGGCTGCCTTGGTGCTGTTGCAGCTTTAGAAGACCGTGTTCAGACTGATGGGCCATGATGGGGGTGTTTTTCAACCTTTGGCTTATGGTTGCTGCCCATTGATTGGAGAAATCGACTAGGTTGGATTTGCTCCTGTAGTTTTCCACCAACTCATATTTGAGGGCCTGCTTTTCAGTGATGAATTTTTCAAGGTACACTGCACTTGAACCCCGGAATTCATAGATGTTCTGGTCATCATCCCCCACAGCAATGACCCGCATGTCTTCGTTCTGTTCCATCAGCGCCTCAATCAAGGCAAACTCTTCCCCGCTGATGTCCTGCGCCTCATCAATGACCAATACGGTGCGGGTGACTTCCTTGGGTTCGGTTTTATTTTCCCGGATCATTTGGGTAGCCTGCACGATGACATCTTCGGTTTTCTCCAGACTGCCCACCTTACCCAAGATATCAAAACAATAGCCATGGAAAGTTTTGATATCCACAAAAAGGGCCGCATTTCCTATCAGCCCCATTAAGCGCTTTTTGAATTCTGTGGCTGCCGCCCTAGAGAAGGTCAACATCAGCAATTGTTCATGCTTGACATCCTCCATGAGCAGGAGTGCGGCCAATTTGTGGACAAGTATCCTGGTTTTTCCACTTCCCGGTCCGGCAGCTACGACGATATTTTTGGATTGTTGGTCGTTGATGATCTTCAGTTGGGCTGGGGATAACTCCCCAAAAAGCTGTTTGAATTTGGCTGGAGTAATGTTACGGCTGATTTCTTTTTGGCGCTTGCCCTTGAAATATTTATTGAGGAAAGTCACGTAATTCATCTGGAAATAATCCTCGACAAACTGCAGGGCATCCCGGTAATCCGCAATCATCTTTTTGGCATATTCCCCAACAATATGGATCTGCTGTACCTTGTTTTCGTAGAATCTCTCCAGTTTTTGGTAATCTTCCTGCTTGTACCGGGCCTTATTGTCCCTCTCGGTACGCTCTATGGTCAGGCGGTTGTAGAGCACCAAAAAGCCCCCTTCGATTTTGAGGGCATCCATTCTGGTAAGGTAGAAAAGGGCATCTTCCACTTCGGCGGGACTGCAGCTTCTTTCAAAGAGTCCTGCTTCTGAGGCGAAGGCGTCTTTCAGTTCCATTACGGAGAAATCCACAGGCATCTCCCCTGAAAACAAGGGTAGATCAGGTGCTGCCAATGCCGCCTTTCGGTACAGATAATCCACAATAAAGCGGGCCAGGTCATGCCTTTTGCGGAATTTTTCTTTCAGCACTTCTGTGGATAAGTTGGCTTTCAGCTCTACATGGTTTTTGGAGGATGTGGAAAACTGCTTGCTTACCCAGTTTTTGATGGCCCAGTAATTGATGACGCTGCGTATTTTGGCGGGTGTTATCCCCTTTAAACCTTCCAGCGCGGCACCTTCATTGAGGCTTTTGATCTGGAAAATCCGGGGTTCTGACTGGATTTGGCCCAAAAGGTAATTTTCCAGCAATCCGATGTTTTCCACAATGTCCATGGGCTTTTGGATGGCATCTGATTTTCGGATGTAGGCCTGTAGGTCTTTGGAATCCGCCAGGACTTTTTCCTCTCTCAACAGGTGAATGATTTCAATCACCTCTTCTTTGACCATGGCCAAGTGGTCAGCGATATAGTCAATCCTTGCCTCTGCTTCATCCTCTAGTCGTTTTTGTCTGCTTTTGGAAGAAAAGAGCTTTTTGATGATTCGGACAGCCTGGACTTTCTGGTTTTGGGAAAATCTCGGAGAGCTTTCTATTGTTAAAATGGCATCCTGTGCATTGGCGACCTGAATGCTGCTGGCGAAGATTTTGGGCATATTTTGTCCACGCTTGAGGTATCCGGCATCCTCCAAGGCGGCAATGGCTGTGATCACCCTTGTCTCGATTTCCCGCATGGAGTCATCCCAACCTGCCTGACGGGCAATTTCCAGGGCAGAGTTTGATACCTGACTTCTGTAACGGGTGAGATTTTTGATCGCTTTCCAGACCTGTTGGATTTCTTTGAGGGTAATTTTGCTTTGGTTCAGCAGGATAAAATGCTTGCTGAGGTCTTCCTCATCAAAAAGGACAAAACATTCCGCTTCAATATTTTCATCCCTTCCTGCACGTCCGGCTTCCTGTACATAGTTTTCCAGGGAATCTGAGATTTCATAATGAACCACAAAACCCACATCCTTTTTATCCACACCCATGCCAAAGGCAGAGGTGGCCACCATAATGTTGACTTCTCCCGAAATAAAGGCATCCTGATTTTGGCTTTTTTCGGTTTTGTCCATCTTACCGTGATAGGCACGTGCAGGAAAACCGTCTTTGTTCAGCCTTTGCGCTAAGTCAAATGCCTTTCTGGTCCGTGAAACATAGATGATGCTGGGGCAGGCTTTGGCCTCCAGCAAGTCGCGGAGTGCAAGATATTTTTCCTCTTCCTTGTTTCTTTCGACCACTTCAAAGCGCAGATTGGTCCTGGACACACCCGATCGGAAAATTTCCAGGTTGAGGGAAAGTTTTTCGCGGAAGTAATTGCGGATATCTTCAATGACTTTTTGCTTCGCAGTGGCTGTAAAGCAAGAGACCGGGATGGGTTCGGAGAGGTTTTTGGTCTCCTGAAGCTTACGTATAAAGTCCGCAATGTAGAGGTAATCAATCCTGAAATCCTGTCCCCAGGAAGAAAAGCAGTGCGCTTCATCGATCACCACCCGGTTGATTTTTCTTCCGAGGAGCAGCTTTTCAATACTTTTGGAGCGCAGCGATTCTGGAGAAATGTAGAGAAGGGATGCTGAACCTTCTTCCACTCTTTCAAATGATTGGGCCCTTTCGATGGGGTCCAATAGGCCATTGATGGTAACGGCTTCTGTGATGCCCATTTTTTCCAGGTTATCCACTTGGTCCTTCATCAGGGACTGCAAGGGCGATATGACAAGGGTAAGTGCTTTTTCCCTTTCTCCCGCCATCAGGGCCGGTAGTTGAAAAGTAATGGATTTTCCTCCCCCCGTGGGAAAGATGCAGAGCAGGGATTTTCCATCTACCGCCGCTTTTACGGCCTTTTCCTGTAAAGGCTCATTTCCATAGGTCCTGAATTGCTCAAAGCCAAAAATCCGCTTCAGGCCCGCATGGATGTCAAATGTTTGTGAACAGTAGGCACAACCTGGCATACAGGGCCTTCCCCTTAGCAAGGTCATCAACCTGTCCGTATCGGGAAAGCGTTGCAATACCCAGGGAGGTGTAATGCTAAATCTGTCCCCGCAATTGATCAGTGAAAGTGCATAGGCAAGGGGGATGGGTTGCTCCCGCACATACTTATCCACATCCGCTCTTGCACATATTTTTCCTGCAAAATGACTGTGGATAAGTTGCGGGAGATTTTCTACGGCAAGGTTAAAACCCCAATATTCGAAAAAGCCTTTGAAGGCATCGGTTGGTGCGAGCAATCCTTGGAAAATATTCTGTAACGCTTTATCCAAATCCAAAAATGCACTCAGCTCATCGTAGAACAGGTCCTTGGCTTTGATGGCATCGTTGAGTGGGTTGCTGAGGCTATCGCTCTGAAGCTTGTCATCTTTTACCAAATGGTGATAAGGCTTCTTAGGGAATAGCAGTGGAGATAAAAACAAGGTGTCGATGACAGCGGCAAAACTTATCCCTTTTTTCTGAAGCAGGGGAAGGTCATGTCCCAAGAGGTTGTGCCCGCATACGAACTGTGGATGGCCCAAAAACTCTACCAGTTTTTTCAGTTGTGTGCCGTGGAAAGTGCTTCCATCGGATTTTAGGGCCCCAAAGTCTAAGAGTTTTCCACTTTGAGGGTCTGCCTCAAGGTCTAAAAAGCAAATGTTTTGATTGGGGTCCTTCATCAGTGTCACAGAATGTCTTGGATTGACAATGAAATTGTCTATCTGCTTACACAATTATATTTAATTCAGGTGATAATATCACAAAAAGTCACTTGAAACCGTATTTAAGCTCTAAGGCATAATTCCATCTAACTTATCTGTAATTGAAATCAAAACATAAATTAAAATTCAACCTGACTGAGTAGATTTTTAACATTTTCTCTCTGTCACTTTTTTTCCCGCAATTCTGCGGGACAGGCTATGTTAAAAAAAGTAACCAACCCCGTATAGTTATCGGGGCAAGAATTTCGAATCTTATCAGCCCAAAATCAGTCATTGGCGAAATTTTTACTTTTTCCGAGGCTCTTATTCCTGCCCTGCAATCTGGCCCCTCACTAAAAATGTCCAAAGGACATTTCCTTAACGTTCGGTCCTTCCCCGCCCAACAAAGACGATTTCGTTGTTAATGTTTTACGATTTATACCGACAAATTATTATCATTCATATCAAGTTATATTCTTAACGTTACTTTTAAAATGTCTTTTAATTCGGGATAAACCAATTCAAGAATATTTACTGTTTAGACAATAATATTTAATTTAGGTGAAAACATCACTAAAAACCTCCTGAAACCATGTATAGATTGGTAATTGTCACTTTGTTAATAAATCTGTTTTTGATTTCCTGCACCTCAAAATCTACCTCCATGAAAGAAGATGCCTTTATTGAGATTTTGGATGATCGTATTTTGGATTTGCTGGATCCCGATACACCTTTCCATATCCTTGCAGAGGGATTTGCCTGGACGGAAGGACCCTTATGGCTGGAA
>NZ_SLAP01000009.1 GCF_007126775.1 Cecembia sp.
CCCATTCAGGTATTTTTAAGAAATACATTTGATATACAGGTAAGGGGTAGTCTGATTGATATCATGAACCTTCCAGGTGCCATTTTTATTCTGTCTATCACCTTATTTCCTTATGTATTCTTGATTACCAGATCTTCTTTTTTGCAGCAGTCTAAAACTTTGCAAGAGGCTTCTTTTCTATTGGGAGCCAATAGGTTTAAAACTTTTTTCAAAGTAGCATTGCCCATGGCAAGACCTGCAATTGTGGCTGGCATTGCATTGGCTTCCATGGAGGTCCTCAATGATTACGGTACTGTCAAATATTTTGGGGTAAATACTTTTACCACCGGTATTTTCAGGGCTTGGTTTTCCATGGGAGATGCTTCTACTGCTATTTATCTAGCGGCCATCCTGATGGTATTTGTCTTTGTAATCCTTTATCTGGAATCCCTGCAAAGAGGAAATAGGCAATATGCTTCGACCAATGGGGTACAAAAACCTACAGCAAGGGTACACCCAACATTGGCTAAAAAATTGATGTATTCAGGAATCTGCCTTGTCATTTTTTTGCTCAGTTTTCTATTTCCCTTTCTTCAGCTGCTCAACTGGGTGAGTATGACTTACAGCAAAGTGGTCAATCAGGATTTTTTCCTTCTGATCTATAGAAGCTTTGGGCTGGCTGCCATAACAGGTCTATTTATCGTGGTTTTTTCTGTGATTTTATTGTATGCCTTGCGACTAAGTCCTTTCAAATGGGTCAAAAATATCACCAAAGTGGCAACCTTGGGATATGCTATCCCAGGAGCAGTAATTGCAGTTGGCGTGATGATCCCTTTTATCGCTTTGGATAAGTGGGTATATAGCACTTTGTTCAGCGCTAAGACAGCCAGCTTGCTCTTTTCAGGGACACTTTTTGCCCTTGTTTTTGCTTACGTTGTCAGGTTTATGGCGGTTGGTTATAATCCTGTGGAGGCAGGTTTCCAAAAAATAGGCATCCATATCAACGAGGCCAGTCGCTTATTGGGAGTCAGAAGTACCAAAACCCTTTGGAAAATTGACCTGCCTTTGATCAAAACGAGTTTGGTTTCCGGTATAATCCTGGTTTTTGTGGATGTATTAAAAGAATTACCCTTAACTTTGATCCTGCGTCCGTTCAATTACCAGACCTTGGCTACAAAAGCCTTTGATATGGCTACAAACGAGATGATTGCCGAATCAGCCAACGCTGCATTGATCATTATCCTGACAGGAATTATACCAATTATTTTCCTGAATAGACTGATCAGAAAGAGAGAACTTTAGAGCTAAATAGAAGACAACAGGATGAGTATTTTGACCCTCCAAAATGTCAATAAAAAATACGATAAGGCCCATGAGTTTGCCATTAATAATGTATCCTTTGATGTAAAGGAGGGGGAAATACTTGCATTGGTGGGAGAAAGTGGTTCGGGCAAAACGACGTTACTCCGCCTGATCGCTGGCCTTGAGCATCCTGATTCAGGTCTGATTTCCCTTTCAGGACAGGTCATCGTAGAAGGCAAAAGATCAGTGCCTGCCCATGAAAGACAAGTGGGAATGGTTTTTCAGGATTATGCTCTTTTTCCACATTTAGATATTCTGGATAACATCAAGTTTGGCCTTAAGGGAAGCAAACAGGAGGTGGATCAAAAAGCAAGGGAAACGCTCAAACTTGTCGGCTTAAAAGAGGATTTTACGAAGTATCCCCATCAGCTTTCCGGAGGGCAGCAACAAAGGGTAGCCCTGGCCCGTGCTATTGCACCCAATCCAAAGATACTCTTGATGGATGAACCTTTCAGTAACCTCGATGCCATGCTGAAAGATCAAATACGCGAAGAAATCCGCCAGATTATCAAAAAAGCTGGTATTACTGCCATTTTTGTTACCCACGATACAAAGGATGCACTTTCAACAGCAGACAGGATAGCCATTCTACACAAGGGATTTTTGCAACAGATTGATATTCCCAAAGTGCTTTACGAAGTCCCCGTGAACCCCTATGTGGCGAATTTTTTTGGAAAAAGGAATGAGATCATGGCCATTCCCACAGAGGAAGGTTACCACACTTCTTTTGGTTTTATTACTGACCCTGAGGCTAAAAAGCATAAAGGGAAGATCAAATTGATTTTCAGGCCGGAACACGGAGAAGTCGTACAACGGGATGGACAGCAACTCTCAGGTAAACTTGTTAAAACATCCTACTTTGGAAGTCATCAGATGGTCAAATTGGCCGATGATGAAGGCAAAAGGGTCACCATCCGTACCAATCCGGGAAGATCTTTTGATGGGATGGACAGGGCATGTTTCTATCTTTGGAAATACGATGTGGAAGAAGCTTTTTAGATGCTAGACTCAAGAAAAAGATGCAAGAGATAAGTAGCAAGAAGCGAGAGACGCATACTAAGGGCCAAGTCCAGTACAATTTCGAAATAGGGAATTGAACAATTAATATTTTGGAATAAAGATTTTCCTTAAGATTCGTTTTCTTTTGATTTCTGGTCACGATTGGCCTTGGCCTCTCTTTGTCATGCCGAGATTTTAAAATTTGGCATTTACGGAAAGGCAATGACATCTAGCGAACCGTCATACTGAGACGGAGCCTGCGGAGTCGAAGTATCTCCCATAATATAGGAGACCCTTCGCTTCACTCAGGGTGACGGTTAGTGTAATCTATCAATGATAGACCGAGCTTGCTGAGTCGAAGCATCTCCTAAACTATGGGAGATGCTTCGCTTCCCGGAATTCTGCGGGACAGGCAGTTCCTTGCTACCATTGACAGAAATGTACGTCACTCTGACGAAGAAAGAGTCTCCCAAAATAGAGGAGATGCTTCTCCCGAATTACTCGGGATCAGCATGACGCGTAATTTTGTCATTACCCTTTCTGTACTTTTCCAAAATGTTAAAAACTCAGAATGACGGTTGCTCCTATCTGTCAATGGTATCCCGATGGCTTGGGAGAACGGTCTCCTAAAGCAAAAGAAATCCTTCTCCTATGTGGTTAAATACTACAAACACTGATGCTTAATTCCGGTTTAAATGTTTTCTTTTATTTGGTTCTGAACTTATTACACCCCTGCATACACAATCATCCCCAATCCGAGAATAAAGAGCACAAACATTCCTGCAAGCAATAAATTGGTCCCTTTGGGGGCATCTTTGAACTCGCGCCATATAAACACACCCCAGAAAGCAGCTACCATAGTTGCCCCCTGTCCTAAACCATAAGAGATGGCTGGACCTGCTTTTTCGGCAGCGATAATGCTAAAGGACATGCCTACACACCAGATGATACCTCCCAAAACACCCACAAGGTGTACAATTGGCTTACCTTTAAAATAATCTGCCCCATACAGCTTTGGACCCTCAATAGGTTTTTTCATCATCAGGGTGTTGAAAAGAAAATTGCTCAATAAAACACCCAGTGAAAATACAAATACTGCTCCATATGGAGTGAATTTTCCTCCTTCGGGATTGCTGAAATCCAATGACATGGACTGTGCCACGAAGAAATAGAAGAAAGACATCAAAAAGCCTCCCACTAAAGCCAAAATCAAGCCTACTTTAGGATTTTTGCGGTCTTTTTGTGCCAGTTTCCTATAAGCCATGGCATCCATCACGATAGCTATTACCACTAAGATAACGCCCGCAAATAAAAGAATAGGATCCCCCTTTTGCGTTGCAAAATAATTCACAATTACACCCAAAACCAAGGCAAGACCAATTCCAACTGGAAATGCTACGGACATGCCCGCATAAGCAATGGCTGCCACAATCAGAATATTGGCCAGGTTAAAGATTACCCCGCCAATAAAGGCAAGGGAATAACTTTTTCTATCTGCCTGAAAGAGATCCTCCGTAAAGCTCCTTCCCGCATCCCCTGAACTCCCCAATGTATAGCCAAACAGCAGGGCAAGCAGTACAATTCCGATCACATAGTCCCAATAAAAAAGTTCAAAGCGCCAGTTGCTGCCAGCCAGTTTTTGTGTATTGGCCCAAGAACCCCAACACAACATGGTGATGAAACAAAACAGTACCGCGATAGAGTAAGATTCAATGATATACATGGCTAGGGTAGTTTAGGAGATATGAGTTCAAAATTTTCTAAAGTCTTGTAAAAATCCTGAATGACAGCATCTTTGTCAAAGTTTTCCCAAACACTCATCTTTCTTGGGTTATCCGGTCTTTCTATCCATTCATTGTTAATGAGTATCGGCGCAGGAATTTCTTTTTTCTCACCCCAATTTGGGTTTTTCAGAATGGCAGCAGCCACCATATCGAATAGCGCTCTTGCTGGGGGATCAGTGTAATAGTCAATATGTTCAAACAGACTGACTGCATAATCACCAAAATTGGAAAATTCACCTCCATGCCTACCAGTAATGGGGTTTTCAATTTGGGGTCCCATGCCCGGCATTTTTTCATTGATTTCTGCCTGCGTAACTTTAACTGCATCGGTACCACTGGGCTCTCCATATCGTACAGTGACCATTTCAAAGGGGACATTGGTATTCAGCACATAATTCATGGACACCGTGTCATTGTCTTGATTGTATTCCCCAGGTTTTGGATAATTGGAGCCTAACCAAACTACCCGCATTTTGGAAGCGATGGCAGGATCCTTTTCCAAAGCCAAAGCCACATTGGTCAATTTACCAACAGCCAAGAGGATCAACTCCTGTTCATGCGCTTGATTTGCTTGGTCAATGATGAAATCAACTCCTGCCTTGCCGTCAAAATCTTCCTCCTTCACAAATGGCTGTATCGACTCAAAACTGCCATCAGCGCCTTTCAAAAGGGGGATTTGTCCATAGCGCTGTCCAAGTTGAAGGATGCGCTTGGCCTCTTCATATTGCTCGTCAATATTGCCACCACTTCGAGTTGCATTGACCGTTATACCTTCTAGATCAAAAGTAGGCCCATTGACCAAAAGGTACATCAAAGCAAACTGATCATCCAATTCATTATTGGCATCCGTATCATAGATCAAGCGCACTTTAGGTGCTGGTTCAACCCCTGTCATTTCTTCAGCTACTTTTTCTCCCGATTGACAGGAAAAAAAGAGCAGTAAGAATAAAGCGATTGGGAATGTTAATTTCTTTTTCATCATTGTGTTGGGTTATGTATAGATCTTTTATTTACTATGGATTATTACCCTCCGGTAACTTACAAGGGAGGGTGTTCCCTGATCCTTCACCTCCAGGATAAGGTGAATGTTTTTTTCTCCTAAATCCGCTGGAATAATGAATTCCTGAATAGGTTCAGTAGGCTCAGAAATTTGAAAATTCCCCTCGTAGCTATCTGCATCGGCATATCGAAACCACTGAAAGCTGATGGCGTCTCCATCTATATCATAGGATGAACTCGCGTCCAAATTTAGTTTTTTACCAGGTGTTCCTTTTATATTTATGATTCGACTCGAAGCATCTCCATTGAGCGAGGCTATAGGTTCTCTATTGACCTCTCCAGGCTCTTTAATGGACCATAATAGACGGTTTTTGAAACTGTTGGTAAGGACCTCATCCCATCGGCTGAGCTCGGTCTGTGCGATATCGCAGGTATAATAGTAGTTATTGGGGAAGCTACCTCCCATTGGTTGAAACCTGGAACCCCAACTTCCATGCGTGGGGTCCAATGGATCATTCAATCCAAGTGCAGCACTCAAAAGGTAAAAGTAGGAAGGGCTGTCCCCCTCTCCTCCATTGTCATAGATTTCGGACATGGGACCATGGCCATTTACCTCAGCAGGACCGATGGGTTTTTTCCAATCAGAATCTCTGCTCCAGACATAATGCCAAAAGTGCCCATTGTCATATAATACCATACCCAAATCTACCGGAGCTTCTCCATAAGTGGGGATGGCTGTTCCAAAGTCAGCACAGGTTTCTTCCTGCATTTTGACGAAGTCGGCAAAAAACTCGAAAGAAATATCCTGGAACAGAATACCAAATAAATGCAATTTGGGAAGTAATTGCTTGAACTTTTCCTGCCCATGCTTTTCTCTAAAACGGTGTAATGCTTGCACCAAGGTAATGGTGCCTCCCCAAGCCTGAATGAAAATAGGACGCTCATCATCCTTTTCAAAAACCCGCACCAAATAATCACTTCCTTCTGAATCCTTAGGCTCTCCATGAGGAGTCAACCCTTCCCCGATCCAATCGTGATAATAGACCGAATCCCAAGAACTTGTGACATATCGGTCTGCAATATTGTTGGAAAACTCTAAGGTATTGGTAAGCCATATAATAGGAATGGCCCCCCTTCCCTGCTTGGTCACGGAAAGTATTTCTTCATAAGACGGCAGATCAGGATCATGTTTTCGCAATTGCGGCAGTTCCTCCTTATAAGCTTCCAAAATACCCATCCCCTTGTTCCAAGGTCCAGGATCATCATGGTTGAAATCCGGCAACTGATTCGTGATAATCATGGCTTCCAAGTCAAAAAGAGAAGCATAATATAAATAACGAATCAGGGAATTGCCGTCGTCATGGGTCATATCGGTCAGAATTACCGTTCTAAATTTATCAGAAGCTTCCTCCATAACCAGCACAGCCTTAGGTTGACAAGCAAAAAAGTTAAGCCCTAATGCAAAGAACATGAGTACCTGTATGGAAAGTGGAAACCTTATTTTTTTATCCATTTTTTAAGAGTATAAAGAAATTTGATAATTGATTTTAGAATTTTACCGGCATCAATAATATGTCTGAATGCTTGGATCGGTTTTGGAGTAGATGATCAGCGCGTTGACCACTAATTGATAGCCCTCTGGGAAGTCTTTGGGAACCAAGCGGATTTCATAATCTTTTTCGGGCAGTTCATAATTCCAATAGATTTCATGTTTCCGGAGATTTTGCCTGGTAGGCATCACTACCGTTTCCATAAAAGCGTCATTCAGATACACATCCAAACTGAGTTCATATTCCGAAAGATTTGGGTTTTCCTTTTCTACCCTACCGCTTATCACTACAGCCGATCCTGTAAATTTTTCTTTGAATTCTTGTTTTCCTGAGCCGAACCCTCTCCATAAATCTGTCCAGGTATTGGATATCCTTTTTACGGGATACAGGCCTTGAAAAGATTCCTCAAAGCGTACAGGTTTTACTTTTTGGTACTTGATCTCCACTTGTTCTTCTAACACTTTGCCTCCATTCCTTTCTACCATTTGTAAGGCATGACCATATCCTATATCATATACATCCAACAAGGACATGTCTGTATAAGCAAACTTTTTACTTTCTACCTTATCCAATCCTTGCTTCCAGTAATCGGGTATATTGCCGTAACCCATGATGGTTCCGAGAATACCTGCTGCATTGGCTGGGTTACAGTCTGAATCATACCCTGCCCGGGTACTGATATCGATGGTTTTGCCATAATCTCCATCTCCATACAATAAACCCAATACAATATAGGCGGCATTGACGCTGGCATCTATGTTAAAAGCTTTGAAAACACCATCAGGACAGCCTTTTTCAGCCGTCCATTTTTTTTGGATTTCAAACCAGGTCCGCTTCCAGTCATCGGGGTACATTTGATGCCATTGGATCACATCAGCAATGGTTTTGTAAAACCGGCTTTGTTCCGGAATGGCTTTCAGTGCTTCCCGGACTACAAAATGTATATTATCACTGACAAAAGCTTGTGAATACATGGCTGCCACAAAAACGCCACCATACCATCCGTCACCATAGTTCATGATATGGGCAATGGGATCCGTAATTTCGGCGGCAGCATTGATCATTCCCGGAGACATCAGGCCAGCAAAGTCTGCTTCAATCTGGAAATCGATGTCATCTGCATGGGGATTGTTTTTCCAATGTCCTGAAGCAGGAGGCATTATGCCGTTCAGAATATTATATCTTGCTGCTTGATTGGCATGCCATAAAGGATATTCGGAATTGGCAAAGGCCCTCGCATGTAACTCCGCAGTAGCATCCAGTCCATGGTCTTCAAATACCTGTACAAAAGTTAGGTCCATATACACATCATCGTAGAGGCCAGGAGAATTTTCGAACCACCAGAGCATTTGATCTTCATCCCAAGGGATAGGAACATGATCCCCGATCATGGTGCCGTTCCATTGGAATTCAGTAGGCCCACCATAAGTACAGCCTATGACTTGGCCTGCCCAGCCTCCCATTATTTTATCCTTAAGAACGGATTTTTCAATTTTGATCATCTCCCCTTCACTGATTGCCTCTTTTTCTGGATTTTCAGTCTGGCAACTGGCCAAAACCATCATCATGGGAAGGAGAGGAAAGAATTTTGAAATTTGTTTCATAGGCATTGGATTGTCTGAGGGTCTGCATGATGATGATAGGTCAATTCTTTGTCTAGCCTCCATAGGGCCACCAAGGGTTTTTGTAATAAGGGGATTCCACAGTTATTTTTTGTCCTTTTAAGCTGTATAAGAGTCTGACTTTTACCCAATGGGTCGAAGGCAGAAATTCCTTTTCAAGGGTATTGGTTGGGATATTTTTTGGTATTTCTGAAAACGCCGCTACTACTTTATTGTTAATTATCAACTCAAACCTTTGAACGACCAAATCTGTAACTGCTTTGTCAATTTCCACCCCTATGGATTTCCCGATTTCCTTTGAAAATTTCAATTCCAATTTGGGCGTACCTTCATATCCGGTGATCTTTGCCAGTAATTCGAAAAAATCCCGTTTGCGCTCAGAAGAAAGCTGCCAATTAACAGGGATACTTTGATAGCCCTGATTATACAGCTCGTTTTCTTCCGGAAGTCTAAAATCAAAAAAGCCCCAACCCGTATAACTTTGGACACTTGCAACAAAATTATTTCCCTTTTCCTCCCATCCTTGATCAGGGTTTCGCCAGGGAATATCATCCTCATTGTTCACCAAGGGTTTTGGACTGTACACGTTTTTTCTGCGGATTTCTTCAGAGATTTCTGTAATCCTTTTTTGGTCCTGAACACCATTACCGTGAATTAAAATGAAGTCCGAAGCAGCTACAATGTTGTCCGTAGGTACATGCCCTCCCGCCAAAGATGTAGAAACGTATAAACTTCTACCTTCTCTTTGTATGCTTTTGGCCAAATGAATCAATTCGTGAACCCTTTCACATTTTAAAATTTCATGGTCATAGGCTGCTACTGAGCACTCATTATTTATTTCGATAATAACATTGGTATATCCTTTGTCCAAAACCCAATTTATAGCATGCTTTACGGCATTTTTTACGGCATTATCATCGGTCAAATTCTGGTCTTCCCCAAAATAAAACAGACCTAAAATCACCACCATTTCCAAATCATCTGCTGAATCAAGGATACGTGCTGTTCTTTCCATAAAAGAGTTTCTCAAAGTGCCATCCGGATTAAAGGCAGAATTGTCCCAAGGAAAATCATTACAATAGCCAAAAGGGCACCCACCCTGAAGATTTAGTGTAAAGCCTTTCAAGCCATGTGCCTTCCATGCAGGCATGGCCTGGATAAATTCATCCGTATTTCGGTCAGGGTCCCACTCACGGGTATCAGGATAGGCCCACTGCCCTTTGGTTTTTTCATTCAGATCATCAAAAATTCCCTGTACCATTCTGGCATTAAACAATAGGCCATCAATGCTGTATTCTTTTCCATCTGAGTTTGCCCAAACTTTGTTTTCATAAGTAGGCTTACCATTAATATAGAACTTTTCATCAATTATACTTACTGCTGTTTTCCTTTGGATTTGAGAAAATCCCTGGAATGTAGGAACCAAATAGGCTAGCAGACATAAATTGAATAAGCTAAGCTTAATTTTCATGAGGTTTTCTTTTAATGTACCCTTTTAAAGGAATCCAGTTCATTCAAGTGGGGGATAGAAGATTGGGCTCCTAATTTTTGTACTGAAATGGTAGCTGCACGAAGTGCAAAATTTACTGCCTCCTTGATAGTTTTTCCTTCACCAAGCGCTACAGCCAAAGCACCGTTAAAAGTATCACCTGCTGCAGTGGTATCTTTAGCGCTTACTTTCTCTGTTGGAAGGATGCCTTCAAAAGTATTCGTATGCAAGTAAGCACCGGATGCCCCCATGGTGATGATGACATGTTGGACACCTTTCTTAAGGAAATATTCAGCTGCCTTTTTGGCACTCGCTCCATCATGCACTTTGATACCTGTCAGGAATTCCGCTTCTGTTTCATTAGGACTGATCAAAAAAAGCTGGGAAAGGAGTTCATCGGGGAGTTGTGCTGCTGGAGCGGGGTTGAGAATAATGGGTATATCCATTTTTCTGCCCAAGTTTACGGCTTCATTTACTGTTTCCAATGGAATTTCCAATTGCAGAAGAATCATATCGGCCTTTTCGAAGGCAGCTTTATTTGTCTCTAGGTCTTTTGGAAGGAGTTGATGGTTTGCACCTGGAGCCACGATGATGGTATTCTCTCCACTTTTGTCCACGTTAATCAGGGCCACACCTGATGGAACATCCGGTATTTGACTGATGTATTGCGTGTCGACTCCTTCTTTTTGGTAATTCAACAGGTTCTGCTGGCCAAAAATATCCTGGCCCAATTTGCTGATAAAACATACCTCCCCTCCTAAGCGGGAGGCTGCCACTGCCTGATTGGCACCTTTACCTCCTGGGATGAGTGAAAAATCACCGCCGATAATGGTTTCACCAGGGGCAGGGAAATGGTCAGACTGTATGACCATGTCCATATTCGCACTGCCGATGACAAGTATTTTGGGTTTTGGGGACATACCTTATATCTGATCTAAAAGCCTTTTATCAAAGGGAATACTTTGGAGCTTGAATTTTGGGAAGCGAAATTTTTATCACAACTGAATTTGAAGTATTATTATACTGATCTTATCCAAAAGTAGCAAATAATTTGTGGATTATTGGTGTACATTTCATTTGGATAGCATTAACCTTAAACCCATTGTAGCATGAAAAAAAACAATTCCGATTTTTCCAGAAGGAAGTTCCTTGGAGCGGGTATGCTTGGTGCTGCCGGACTTTCTTTCCTTCCGGGTTTGGGCATAGCTGCCCAGGATATTCCCCGAGAGAGGGAAGACATTCATCAGATCCGATTAGGCTTTATTGGCGTCGGCAGACAGGCCATGGGTATTTTAAATGGCATGATGCGGATACCGGGTGTGGAGGTTTTGGCCTGTGCAGATGTATATGAGATCAAAAGGGAACGCTTCAAACTTCGTGTAAACCGCATCGCCAATGAACTGGGAAAATCCAGCCCTAAGGTGGATGTTTATGCTAATTACAAGGACCTTTTGGCCAGGCCTGATATCGATGCAGTGGTGATTGCCTCCCCGGACCATTGGCATGCCCTTATGGCCATTGATGCCTGTCTTGCAGGTAAAGATATATATCTGGAAAAGCCTTTGACGCTGACCATCAAAGAAGGGCAGGAATTGGTCAAGGCAGTGAGAAGCACGGGGGCCGTATTGGCTGTGGGTAGTCAGCAGCGCTCTGACCTCAACTTCCAGCATGCTGCAAGAATGGTGCTCAGAGGGAAAATTGGTAAAGTGGAGAAAGTTTTGGTGCATGTGGGCCAACCCGAGCATCCTAAAGCCTTCGACCTGGAGCAACAATCCATTCCAGAGGGATTGGATTGGCAAGCTTGGTTGGGTCCTTTGCCAGCCATGCATTTCAATGAACAGCTCAACCCACCTATTTCCATTGATCCGGAGGAAAATGAAAAATTATGGGGTGCCTGGCGTTGGTTTAAGGAAACTGGGGGAGGCTACATGACAGATTGGGGAGCGCATATGTTTGATATTGCCCAATGGGGCTTGGGAATGGACAGAAGCGGTCCTGTCAAAGTTGTTCCTGCCTCCGATGGTATTCCTTTGACCTATCATTACGCCAATGGGGTAGAAATGATCGTTGGTCCTTTTGATGAAGGCAGACAAGGTGTTAAATTTATGGGAGATAAAGGCTGGATCAAGGTTTCCAGAGGACAGTTTAATGCCTCGGATGACAGCCTTAAACCCACCATGGAGCGGCCCAGTTTAGGCTATCCACCACATTATTGGGATTTCATTGATTCTGTATTGAAAAGAAAAGATCCAATCGTACCGGTAGAAGTAGGGCACAGTACCTGTATTATCTGCACTATTGGAAATATTGCCCATGAGTTGGGCAGGCCATTGGATTGGGATCCACATCTTCAAACTTTTCCCAATGACTGGGAGGCGCAGTCCAGGCTGCATTATAATTACGAAAACGGCTATACCATTTAACCCAGCTTACTATGAATAAGAGACGAGATTTCCTTAAATTATCAGGAGCATTGGCTTTGGGTACAATTTTAAAACCCGGGACACTTTTGGCAGATAATTTGGCCAAAAAGCCTATTGGCTTGCAATTGTATTCCCTTCGGGCAGCCATGAGGGAAGACCCTCAAAATACCATGAGACTGGTGTCATCAATTGGATATAAAAGTCTGGAAACAGCCAATTATGCCGATGGGAAAGTATATGATATGGAGCCTATCTTTTTTAAAAAATACATTGAAGATCTGGGAATGAAACTCAGGTCTGCCCATGTGGGAGGACCAAGGGAATATGATCCCGCGAAAAAAGAGGAAACCTTGGATTGGTGGAAAAAAGCCTTTGCTGACCACAAAATCATGGGAGCAAAATACATCATCAAACCTTCCATGCCCATTCCTACTACCCTTAAAGAACTGGATATTTGGTGCGATTACTACAATTCAATTGGAGAAATTGCCAAAAAATCAGGAATGAAGTTTGGTTTTCATAACCATGCCCGCGAATTTGAAGCCATAGAGGGTAAAATCATGATGGATTACATGATAGAGCACACGGATCCAAAATTGGTATGTTATGAGCTTGATGTGTATTGGAGCCAAAAGGGAGGTCAGGATCCTGTAGCATATCTTGAAAGGTATGCAGGACGTTTTCCTTTATTGCATATTAAGGATGAAGAGGAAATCGGGGCCAGTGGGACCATGGACTTTGATTCCATTTTCAAAGCAGCTTACAAGCAGGGAATGAAGGATTATTTTGTGGAAGTTGAAAGGTACAATTTCGATCCTATTGAAAGTGTTCAAAGAAGTTTTGCGTTTTTAGATTCCGCTCCCTATGTGAAGTAAACCATGCTGTTTTCTATGAAACAATCCTTTACAATCCTGGTCTTTTCACTGGGGTTGCTTTGTTTTAAACTGGTACCGCCGGATGTTTTTAGCTTGGGTAATGTAATGGCAAAGCCTGAAGGCCATTACCCAATCCCAGAAAGAGATAACTTTGAAGAAATACAAAAGCCCAGCAAGTATTCAGGCATGACCTGGAAAGCGCATTGGGTGAGCTTGCCTGAAAATGATCTTCCTCCATATGCAGTAGTACAGGCCAGAAATGAATGGGAGGTTGAATCTATACCCTCTGAGTTATGGATAGACATTTCGGCTGTAATCCGATATAAACTATTTATTAATGGAAAGTATATCGGACAGGGGCCAGCTAACAATGATCTGAAGCATTACAGTTATGATACTTATGATATTTCCGAACACTTACATAAGGGTAAAAATGTGATTGGGATTACAGTATTCTCCCTGGGTGAGATGAATCCAATAAGGTACCATGACCTTGGTTTGAGGTTTATAGTTAGGACCGAACACCCTGCTTTTGAGAAATCCCTTAATACCGGCACAGGGGAATGGAAATTAAAGGTTAATTCAGCCCATCAGGCCACCTACAGGGGAGAGGACTTTGAAATTTATGGGTACTTTGCCATGGGAGGCGGAGAGGAGATTGACGGTGGGAAATACCCATGGTCTTGGCATACATTGAGTTTTAATGACATGGAATGGAAAAACCCCAGAATACTGGATCCTGGAAGGCCTTATGGTCATAGTCATTCCTATGGACATGCTGAAATTAGCTTGAATAAAAGGGAAATTCCAATGATGAATGAGGAGGAAGAATTACCTCCACGTATCAGAAGAATTTCGGGTTATTGGGATGAAAAACTTATGGAAAGTTGGCAAAAAAAACAATCCCTGCGTATACCTTCCAATACTTCAGCAACCCTATTGTTAGATCAGGAATATATTACTAAGGGCCATACCTTTTTTTCCTTTTCTAAAGGAAAGAATGCTGTCATCGAGGTATCCTATGCTGAGACGCTTTTTGGTCCGGATAGAAAACAGGGTCATAGAGACGAGATCGAGGGAAAACAACTGATTGGTCAAAAAGACAGGTATATTTTGGAAGGAGGTCTGAATAGGATTTATTCACAATTATTACCAAGAACCTGGCGGTATATTGAACTCCATATCCAAACTAAAGAGGAAGAACTTATTTTGGACAATTATATTGCTCACAAGTTTTATTACCCCTTCGAGCAGGCTGGAAGCTTTAAATCTCCCTTCAAGGTCCATCAAGATATTTGGGAAGTGGGCTGGAGAACTGCTTTGCTTTGCGCCGATGAAACTTACATGGATTGCCCTTATTATGAGCAGTTACAATACCTTGGAGATACACGTATTCAGGCCTTGATTTCACTATATGCTTCAGGTGATGACCGCTTGATGAAGAATGCTATCAAGCAATTTGCCCATTCTATTACTGACGAGGGGATTACCCAGAGCCGTTATCCTTCCAGTCTACCACAGATGATTCCACCTTTTGCTTTGTTTTGGATCAATATGCTTCATGACTACTACATGCATCGAGAGGACCCGGAATTTATAAAGGAATATCTTCCCCAAGTAGTTTCTATTCTGTACTGGTTTGAAAATAAACTGGAGCATGATTTTGTCCTTGGTCCTATGCCATGGTGGTCTTATACTGATGTTACAGGTTGGGAGATGGCTTCACCTCCAGGATTTGCAGATGGAGGTTCTCTGGTTATGACCTTGCAATATGTTTATGCTATACAGGAGGCTATCCCTCTTTTTGAGACATTTGGTAAACAATATCTTGCAGATCATTTTAAGAATTTATCCACAATGATCAAGCAAGAGGTGTTCAGCAAAGGATGGGATAGCAAAAGGAGAATGCTGGCGGATAAGGCAGATAAAAAAACATATAGTCAACATGCAAATATTTTTGCAATTCTGACTGAAACTGTGGATAAATCAATGCATGAGGAACTTTTCCAAAGGATTATTCAAGAAGAGGACTTGACTCAAGCGAATATATATTTCAGGTTTTACCTAACAAGAGCGGCTCAAAAAACTGGTAATGGGGATTATTTTATCAATAACCTACAGACGTGGGAACGCATGCTAGAAGAAGGATTGACTACCTTTGCAGAGCATGAATTCCAGACAAGGTCAGATTGCCATGCCTGGAGTGCCAGTCCGAATTTTGAGTTTTTACACACAGTCTGTGGCATCCAACCTGCCGAGGCATATTTCAAATCGGTAGTAATAGCCCCTAATCCCGGAAGTTTATCCTCATTTGAAGGTACTATGCCCCACCCAAAAGGGAAGATTCACACCCAATACAATTTTAAAATACAAAAAGCGATGATAGAACTGCCCGAAGGATTAAATGGTACCTTTCTTTGGAATGGTAAGCAATACAATCTTATGTCAGGGAAGAATACAATTACATGGTAACACGAAACCCAACTGATAATGACTATGAAAAAGACATCACAATTATTTCTCTTAAGCGTTTGCCTGATTTATGCCTGTGGCCCTCAGGAAAAAAGTCAAGACCAAAGTGTCCAAGAAACTTTTGAGCCCAATCCACAGGAAATGGGAGAACAGCCTGTGGGCAAATTGGCCATAGGAGACAAAGCGCCTTATTTCAATTTACCTAATGTGGATGGACAATATGTTTCTATAGATGATTTTAAAGATGCGGATGTACTGGTGATCAATTTTACCTGCAACCATTGCCCCACTGCCCAAGCCTATGAAGAGCGGTTTATCAATTTGGTAGATGAATACAAGACTAAAGGAGTCGCATTTGTGGCTATTTCTCCCAATAGTCCTATAGGTATTTTACCTGAAGAGTTGGGATATACAGACTTGAATGATGATTACCATAGCATGCAAATCCGCCACGAAGATTTGAATTACAATTTTCCTTACCTCTATGATGGAGATACACATGAGTATTCTTTGGCCTATGGTCCAGTAGCCACACCGCATGTTTTTGTATTTGATAAGGACAGGAAATTGACTTATTCAGGAAGGTTAGATACCTCAGAAAAACCAGGTACAGCAAATGCTGAAGACCTCAGACATGCGATTGACATGACATTGGCAGGAGAAGCTTTGGATGTGGAAAAAGCCATTACACCTGCTTTCGGTTGTTCGACCAAATGGGCCTGGAAAAATGAATTCACGATCAAAACCAATGAGGAATGGAAGAGAAAACCGGTAACCGTGGAAAAGTTATCCACATCTGGTTTGGAAGATTTACTAAAAAATGAAACAGATGAGCTGCTCTTGGTAAACTTCTGGGCGACCTGGTGTGGCCCTTGCATTGTAGAATATCCTGAATTTATAGAGATACAGCGAATGTATGGAGCCAGAGATTTCCAGTTTGTATCCATTAGTATGGATAATCCCGAACAGGAAGACAAGGTTTTGAAATTTCTACAATCCAAATATTCTGCAATACCAAATTTCCTCATGGATACAGATGATAAATATGCAGTGATCGAAGTGGTCAAAAATGAATGGGATGGGAGTTTGCCATTGACCTTATTGATCGAACCGGGAGGAAATGTGGTGTATAAAGTGCCGGGAACCATCAAACCTCTGGAAATGAGAAGGGCCATCGTGGATCATCCTATGATTGGGAGATATTATTGATGAGAAGCGAGAAGCAAGAGACGAGAATTTAGAAACAAGAGGTAAGAAGCAAGAAACAAGAGATAAGACTAAAGAGTCTTTTGTTTTCTTTTGTCACTTTTTCGGTTCAAAATGATAGCCACTAAGACACGAAGGCACAAAGTTTTGAATAGGGAATAATATTGACCACCTGATGAGAAGCGAGAGACGAGAATTTAGAAAAAAATTAATTTGGATGTTGGAGCAAATTCCTTATCACTTGAAGTTAAATTGTGGATAACTTTTGTTCTCTTTTGTGGTTCAATATGATTGGGGTAATGTGTTGAATTAGGGAATGATTTTGACAACATAGTGACATAGAGGTCATAGTTTAACCACTATTGAAGCACCTTGTGATATTGGACCAGTAATGACTGAAATGTTCGTCATTCTGAGATTTTAAAACTTGGCATCTACAGAAAGGCAATGACATCACGTGATCCGTCATCCTGAATCCGAGGTACAGCCTGTCCCGCTAAGCGGGAAGGATGAAGGATCCCCTAATATTTTGGAGACCTTTCGTTTCACTCAAGGTGACGCAGTTTTATTTCATTGGTAGCGAGGGACGACGGAAGAACCTCCCAAAATAGAGGAGATCCTTTACCTCCGCAGGCTGCGGTTCAGGACGACGCTTCAATAACTGTCATTACTTTTTCTGGACATTCCCCTAAATGTTAAATTCTCAGTGTGACGTGGAGAAAAACATATGCTTCAATTCACTAAGGGGGAGTTCTTCCATCACTTCCCTGACTGAGGTATCTTTATCTTCATGCCAATTTACGAGTCTTATAAATCCATCCGCAATTTCAATTCCTGTAATGCTGTGGTCACTGTAGCAGCAGCAACCTGCATTAAAGTAGGTGGGTTTGTATTTGATGGTTTTATTTGCTTCTTTTTCACACTGACTGGGGTGCCGGGCGATTTTCTCGGAAATTTCATTGGCCAAGGGTTGATTGCCACTTGTAAGGGCTTCTTCCAATTGTTGTTTCAATGCATTGATGTGGCTGTAAGAATGAAAAATGGGTTGGTGGGTATGTCCAGTGACGAGAATCAGGTTATTCTGTTCCTGACTCCATTCATACATGAGACGGTTGTGCAAGGTCTTTTCTCCTTGTATACTAGCTGGTGTATTGATGTTGATATCTAAAAATGACTGTAAGGGTGCCCATATATAGGTGACAAACCAAATGGAGAAGGCATTGCCGTCCGAACGCTTGTCCCCTTGATGGCCGTGGGTACAAAAAACATCAATATGTTTTCCTTCCTCATATTTGACCCGAATCACAATGGCCCCATAAATATTTATGGCTTTTCCATAGATTTCCCTGAGAAACATGTTGGAAAAGGGATCAATCTTCCAAAACATGTCATGGTTACCATAAATCTTGTAATATGCATTCCGATTTACAAATTTCTTTTCAGCCTCAAAGGTGGCTTCATTGTGTTTGATGATGGAAAAGATATTGAATTTCCAGAATTCTTCCGCATCACCCAGGTTGATGTAATTCGCTCCTTTTTTGTCATAGTATTCCAAAGCAGCCAAGTAGTTTTTTTCCGAAAAACGGAATTCATCACTCCGGCCGCGGTTGCCCTTATGGTGGTCTGAAAAAATGATGGTGGTGCCGTTTTTTAAATCCAAATTGTAAAGCGCCCCTTGCTTGGATTTGGGCTTATCCACAATGTCCTGATACAACTCGCTTAACCTTTGAAAGATGTAAGCTTTGTCCGGCGCTGAGGAAACCTTTTTGGACAACCATAAGACAGGCTTTCTCAAAAGAAAAACGATGGGTGCTTTAAGGATTTCTAAAAATTTCTGGAGCATGAAATATGGTTTTCAAAAGCTTGGTGGGAATATAACCAAATTTTCTTTAATGGGAGAAATGTACGTCACTCTGAGTGAAGCGAAGAGTCTCCTATTTTATGGGAGATACTTCGACTCCGCAGGCTCCGTCTCAGTATGACGGTTCGCTAGATGTCATTGCCTTTCTGTAAATGGG
>NZ_SLAP01000139.1 GCF_007126775.1 Cecembia sp.
TACCATTTATTGAAAACTTAAATCAACTAACTTAGATCGCCATTTATCATTTAATCCCTCCTTTTTTCCAAAAATATTTCAATAAGCCTTTTTGAAGCTATTTTTTCATAAATTGTTAACCAAAATTCCCATCAAATAAATATTAAAACATCATCCGAATGAAAAATAAGGAGAATACATCCAGCAATTCCAGAAGGGACTTTATCAAGGCTTCTGCTACTGCCCTGGCAGGATTTTATTTTGTACCAAGACATGTAATTGGGGGCCCGGGCTTTATTGCACCCTCTGACCGCTTAAGGGTAGCCGGCATAGGGGTTGGTGGCATGGGCGGTGGAGATGTAAGAGGGGTATTTGCTTCCGGAAAGGCAGATTTTGTAGCCCTCTGCGATGTAGACACCAATAGGGCCAAAGGCAGTGTGGACGCCCATCCAAAAGCCAAATTCTATAAGGATTACAGAGAAATGCTGGAAAAAGAGCATAAAAATATCGATGCGTTGACCATTTCTACCCCGGACCATATGCATGCGGTTCAGACTATGGCAGCCATGCAATTGGGCAAGCATGTCTATGTGCAGAAACCCCTTACCCATAATATACATGAAGCCAGGATGCTTACCGAAGCAGAGAAAAAATACAAGGTAGTCACCCAGATGGGCAATCAGGGTTCCTCGGGAGAAGGCGTTCGCCAAATGGTAGAATGGTACAATGCCGGACTGATTGGGGAAGCTACCAGGGTATATTGCTGGACGGACAGACCGGTTTGGCCTCAGGGCATTCCTTGGCCTACAGCCACTGCTACGCCACCGTCCAACCTGGACTGGGACCTCTGGTTGGGTGTTGCGCCCTATAGAGGTTTTGTGGACAATTTGCATCCATTCAATTGGAGGGGTTGGTGGGATTATGGCACCGGTGCTCTGGGCGATATGGCCTGTCATATCATGGAACCTCCTTTCAGGGTCTTGGGACTTGGTTATCCAACGGCTGCAGAATGCAGTGTAGGTTCTGTGTATGTGGGTGAATTCCAAAGGGGCTATTTCCCTGAGAGCTGTCCCCCCTCCTCTCATATTACTTTGCGCTTCAAAAGAGATGGGAAAGAAGACCTGCAGTTCCATTGGATGGATGGAGGAATACAGCCCAGCAGACCGGATGAACTGGGACCCAATGAAGTTTTGGGCGATGGCGGCAATGGGGTCATTATAGAAGGCACCAAAGGCAAGATGATGTGCGGCACTTATGGAGCAAATCCTCAACTCCTTCCCACTTCCAGGACCAAGGAAGTCAATGTTCCCCAGACCGAGTACCGTGTTCCGGGTGGTGACCGGGGACATTACAATAACTGGGTGGAGGCCTGCATTGCAGGTTATGGCAGCAAGGAGTTTGAGCGTTTGAGTTCACCCTTCTCCGTCGCAGGACCCCTGACCGAATCCGTGCTAATGGGGAATTTAGCCATCCGAAGCTATGATTACAGGGAGCCAAGGAATGACGGTTCCAATCGCTTCAACTATCCTGGCAGAGGCATACAGTTGGTTTGGGACGGGCCCAATATGCAAGTCACGAACTTTGAACCTGCCAATCAGTTTGTAAAGAGGGAATATAGGGAAGGTTGGAGTTTGTAAGGAAGGATACTATTCTTCTTGTCCAATGGTAAAATCACCTTTCTTCAATCATCTTTAAGGATATTGATGGATATTATTCCATGAAAATATACAAGCCTGGAGCTAAAGCCTCAGGCTTTTTTAATTAAAAACACCCTGAACAAGGGATTTTTTGGTATTTTGGTGATGGTTAGTTTTGGAAAAGCAAGGCTTCTTTGGAGCTAATTGGCAGCTATTTTCAGTTCGTTAACACGGAATGCCAAGTGATAAAAGAAAATAAAAATGGGGAAAACAAAGTTTGATTTTTGGCAAAAATGGTTGACTTATGCAAATGTTATGACTATTGGGATTGGCGTTTTAGTTGCATTTGCAGGAAATTCATTTTTCTTTGACATCCATAATCATTACACTAAAGAGGTTTTTTTGGATGGAAGCGGGTTTGAGGACAATATCCTGAAATTTAAAAACTGGTTATTTGGAATTATCGGTGGAACCATCGTAGGTTTTCATATACTTATGGTAATGATTTCTGAAAATTCCTTTAAAAAGAAGGAAAAGTGGGCATATAAAGCCATGTGGATGGGCATATTGTCATGGTTCATCATTGATAGTGGCATATCAATCTACTATGGAGCCATCCATAATGTAGTTATTATCAACATGGTTGCCTTGGCTTTCATTGGTCTTCCATTGATAATGACGCGTAAAGAGTTTATTGAATAGCCTTCCACAACACCAAAAACAATATAATCTTAGCCAATAAATCAATGAATATGGTCACCATTATTAGTACTATACACGAAGAAATTTGAAAATGTAATGCTGATGAATTGTATACTTTATTAGAAAAAATTAGACCTGAAATTGTTTTTTAGGAAGCTCTCCAAGATACTTATTCAAACTACCAAAGAATTTATTTTCCTCATTTGGCGTATATCATCAAAAGCTTGAAATAAAAGCTATTCAGAAATATAGCCTTAACTCCTTGATTGAATATGTACCAGAACTTGAGAATAGCTTATCTGATTCATTTGAAAAGAAATACGATCATATTTGCAATATTCTTCAATTGCAAAGGATGATTGATGAATTTAATTCGTCAGCAGGTTAGCAAGGTTTTCCATATCTCAATAGTCGAACAAGCATAGATCATCAGGAGAAAATGTGGATGGTTGAACTCCAACTCTTACCTGCAAATCGGCTAAATAAATCTGTTAATGAAGACTTCAATGCTAATGAAAACTCGATGATGGGAAACATTTATTCTTATTGTAGAAACAATCAATTTGATAAGGCTGTATTTATGTGTGGTGTGGCCCACAGAAAATCAATTATTGAAAAGATTAATAGCTATAGAAGCGATGAAGAATTTGATATCAGATGGGTAACTTACGGTAATTAAAGCTCCTGAAAGAAAAACTTTGCATAATTCTTAGACGGCCTCATCAGATTTCTCCCACGAGCTGGACTCCAGCAAGAACAACGCAGTCGGGCAGACATTTCTGAACGGATAGGAAGGTCTCATACCACTGCCCATAGCTATCGGTTTACATGTCTCTCCGAATCAAATTCGGGGCATGTTGTATACAGAGGTTCACTGGATTATAAAATGCGCCCACTTGAATAACTCTGGTCGGAAAGTCCTAATATAAATAGACCAAATAGAACCCGTAAATCAAGTTGTAAAAAGAGAATTCAGGGAAGGTTGGAGTTTGTCACCCTCCTATGTGCCAGATACACCTTGTAGACTAATTGGTACTTGTTACAATTGATAGCCCCCCTCTTCGGTTTTTTCATTAAAAATACACTGATAATGGAATTTTGAAGGGAGCGCAACCAAAAAATAAATACTTGTCAATTTTTCGGTTGTCCTTCGGTCTTGACCAAGAATATCTTTGTTCAAAAAACGAAAAAATGACAATGTATTTAAAATTTAAAGCCTTACATCATCAGGCCCAGCCTTTGATTGTTGGAAATGTTTGGAATGTGCAGAGTGCAAGAATCTATGAAAAATTAAACTTCCAGGCAATTGGAACCTCAAGTGCAGCAATCGCACATTCATTAGGTTATGAAGATGGAGAGCAGATAAGCTTTTCGGATTTAATGTTTATTGTAAAAAAAATTAGAAGTAGTGTTTTTCTTCCATTATCTGTGGATATTGAATTCGGCTATGGGAAAACAGCCAATGAAATTGCAGGAAATATCATTGCATTGGAAAAATTGGGAGGGATTGGAATAAATATTGAAGATAGTTTCATTGAAAATGGTAGGAGAAAACTTAATGACAGCCTTGAATTTTCTCAGTTATTGCAAGAGGTGAAAAGGATATTGATGGCACACGGCATTTCAATTTTTTTAAATGTAAGATGCGATGCTTTTCTTTTGAATGTTCCAAATGCTCTACAAAACGCAACAGAAAGGGCAAAAATTTATGAAAAAGCAGGTGCAGACGGTTTGTTTTTACCTTGCATTACCGAAGAGAATGCTATTGCAAAAATAGTTTCTGAAACCAACTTACCCCTCAATGTAATGTGTATGCCTGATTTACCTGATTTTGGTACCCTTAAAAAGCTTGGTGTTAAAAGAATTAGTATGGGTAATTTTGTAAACGCCTATGCTTATACTGCAATTGCTGAAGCGACAACAAAGATTTTATCCGAACAATCCTTTAATGTTTTATTTAAAAATGGAATTGACAAAAGCGATGATGTACCAAGCAATTGTTGAAAAAGACACTTCATTTGAAGGCGTCTTTTTTACGGCTGTCAAAACGACTGGCATTTTTTGCAGACCCTCCTGTACAGCTCGAAAACCCAAACTTGAAAATGTGGAGTTTTTTAGGACTTCAAAAGAGTGCATTCTTAAAGGTTACAGGCCTTGTAAGGTATGCAATCCCTTGCAATCGTTAAACCAAATGCCAGTGGCATACCAGAAAATCTTGGATGAACTGTCGGTAAATCCCAGTTTTAAATTCAAAGATTATGACCTAAAACAAAAGGGGATTGATCCGAACCAAATAAGAAGATGGTTTTTGAAAAATCATGGTATCACTTTTCAATCCTACCAAAGAATGTTTAGGATAAATTCGGCATTCAAAAAAATACAAAATGGAGAAAGTGTCACCCATACCGCTTTTGATACAGGCTTTGAATCCTTAAGTGGATTTAGCGACAGTTTTAAGAATATTTTTGGGGTTTCACCAAAGCAAGGGAAACAACACAATTTGATTGACCTCAAACGCATTGAAACGCCATTGGGAACAATGCTTACCTGTGCTACCAGTCAGGGCATTTGCATGTTGGAATTTACGGATAGGAAGATGCTGGAAACGGAATTGAAGTCAATTGCCAAACTTTTAAATGCAACAATTATTCAAGGACCCAATGAGCATTTTGAAATAGTAGAAATTCAGTTACGGGAATATTTTGAAGGCAATAGAAAAGAATTTTCTGTCCCATTGCATACCCCTGGTACGGAATTTCAAAATAAAGTATGGGCTGCTTTACAAGGTATTCCTTATGGACAAACCAAGACGTATAAAGCCCAGGCAATAGCAATTGGACGTCCTGAAAGTGTAAGAGCAGTTGCCAATGCAAATGGACTCAACCGAATATCCATTTTAATACCATGTCATAGGGTTATTGGTTCGGACGGACAATTGACAGGTTACGGTGGCGGACTTTGGCGCAAAAAATATTTATTGGAACTTGAAGAAAAATACAGCTTGTAGACTAATTGGTACATCTTGTCCGCCATGGTGGATGGTACAAACTGTCCACCGTAGCAGATTGTAAAAGAAAAACACCCCTTAAAAAGATTTTTTTTTGGTATTTTGTGATAACCAACCCCCTCTCCATCATGTCCGTATACCGCATCCAGCAATTTCCAGATTCCAGAATAGCCAGCATAGATATCTGCGAAATCGGGAAGAAAAAGCACCATGTAACGGCCTTGATTGAAGTGGATGTGACCGAAAGTAGAAAGAAAATCAGTGAATACAATCAAATTCAAGAAGATCCAATATCATTTAATGCATGGTTGATCTCTGTGATCGCGAGAACCATCAAAAATCACGATACATCCGGTTCTTACCTTATGGGAAGAAACAA
>NZ_SLAP01000117.1 GCF_007126775.1 Cecembia sp.
ACTGGGACTTGCCCCAAATATTGCAGGATAAATACGGAGGATGGCAATCAAAAGAAACGTCTAAAGCTTTTGGTGAGTATGCGGCTTATGTGACGGAAAGAATAAGTGACCGTGTAAAGCATTATTTCACGCTGAATGAAATTTACTCCTTTACGGACTTAAGTTATGGTCAAGGACAATTGGCACCAGGTTTAAAATTACCACAAAAGGATATAGCCCAGGTCAGGCACAATGCCGTACTGGCACATGGAATGGCGGTGGAAGCCATGAGACGGGCGGCCAAATCACCCATTCAAATCGGAGTGGCGGAAAATATAGTCACCGCAGTACCTGTCATTGAAACCCAAGAAAATATTGACGCTGCTAAAAAAGCAACCCGCGAATTGAATGCGGGACTTTTAACAGTAATGATGGAAGGAAAGTACACTGAGAATTATCTAAACAGCCTGGGCCCGGATGTTCCTGAGTATTCGGATGAAGAACTTAAACTCATTGGCAGTCCTCTGGATTTTGTGGGCATCAATGTGTACCTCGCTAATAAGTATGTGCAAGCAGCCAATAATGAGAGCGGCTATGAATTGCTTCCTCATGCAGGCCGTCATCCCACCATGGCTTCGCCTTGGCACCTTATCAGCCCGGAAAGTCTATACTGGGCACCAAGACTGGTCAAGGAATTATGGAATGCCAAAGAAATATATATTACCGAAAATGGATGTGGCGCAACAGATGAGCTTACAGATGGGGGGGAAATTATAGACACAGACAGGGTAATGTTTATGAAAAACTATCTGACCCAGCTACATCGGGCCACGAGCGAAGGAATTCCGGTCAAAGGATATTTTCATTGGAGTTTGATGGACAATTTTGAATGGATATTTGGCTACGGGATTAGATTTGGGCTCTTTTATATGGATTACAAAACTTTGGAGCGGACACCAAAACTTAGTGCTGAATATTTCAAAACCCTTGCAAAAAGCAATATATTGGTTTGATTTTGAAGGCTCCTTTATAGTCATTTAAAAGTTTACCACAACATCAAGCTCATGACCAAGATCATTAAACGTACCCTCTTAGTTTTAATCATTTTAGTTGGCGCCATTTTCCTTGCTTTTAAGTTATCACCCTATCCTTCTGTTTGGGTCATCAGATACGCTTTTAACAAGGAAGCAATCAGGGTCAATAAAGAACTTGAAAAGTTTGTACCATATAATATAAAGGCAATCAGTAATGTACAATATGACGAGAATGATAGCGATGCTTATTTAGATGTCTATTTTGACAAGGATGCAGTAAAATCAGGAAAAAGATTGCCTGTCATCGTTTGGACTCACGGTGGAGGTTTAATTTCAGGTGACAAAAGCCAATTGAGCAATTACTGTAAAATCCTTGCTTCCAAAGGTTACGTAGCAATTTCCATAGATTATACCATCGCACCGGAAGGAAAATATCCAAGGCCTATGAAACAACTCAATAGCGCTTTGGCTTTTATCTCCTCAAATTCCGAAAAATTCCATGCAGATCCATCCTATTTTGTGCTTGCAGGAGACTCAGGTGGTTCTATGATAGCTGCTGCCACTGCCAATATAATAACCAGTCCTGAGTATGCCCAAAATACCCTGGTAGAACCAGGATTGCGCCCTGACCAATTGAAGAGCTTACTTTTGTACTGTGGGATTTATGAAATTGACAAATTAAAAATCGAAGGGGCATTTGGATCATTCTTAAGAACTGTGATGTGGGCCTACTTTGATTCAAAGGACATTTCTAACGACGAATACGCTAAAACTGCTTCTGTAACAAACTTTCTCACAAGCTCATTTCCCCCCACCTTTATTTCGGCTGGAAATATTGATCCTTTGTTACCCCAATCTAGACTTTTAGCCCAAAAACTATCGGACTTAAATGTGCAGATAGACACCTTATTTTTCCCAGAAAATCATGAGCCCCCACTAGGACATGAATATCAATTTACACTTGATGATGCCGGAAAATTGGCATTGGAAAGGTCCTTAGGGTTTGTTGATTCCATTGCCAAATAAAATTCAGTCCCATTATGTTTACCTTAAGCCTTCTTAGATATCTCCCTAGACATTTTATTTCTCTCCCAAAACAGCCGATGGTTCGACCGGAGCTTTCCTTTTAAGTCCATATCCCTCGATCGCATATTTTCTAAGGTGTTCTTCCATTTCCTCCACAGAGTCAGTCAAAAGAAACAGGTCCAAATCTTCTTTATTAATCGTGCCATATTCAGCCAGATGTTGGATATATTCATATAAATGTTCGTGGAAATCACTGCACATCAATACCACTGGAAAACGCCGCATCACATTGGTCTGTATCAGGGTCAGCGCTTCGAAAAATTCATCCAAAGTTCCAAATCCTCCCGGCATCACTACAAAGGCATAGCTATATTTTGAAAGCAAAACTTTTCTTACAAAAAAGTATTTAAAATCCATCCATTTATCCAAATATGGATTGGGCGCCTGCTCAAATGGCAGGATAATATTGCAACCCACCGACTTCCCACCAACATTCTTCGCTCCTCTATTTGCTGCTTCCATAATTCCTGGCCCTCCCCCTGTCATGACTGAAAAGCCCATTTTACTTACCCTTTCTCCCACTTTCACCGCCAATTGGTAATAAGGATCTTTTTCTTCAAACCTTGCTGAACCAAATACGGTAACACAGGGTCCAACAAAATGTAACATTCTGAAACCTCTTATGAATTCTAACATGACTTTTACCACCATTTTGAACTCCTTCCAACGGGTCTGTGGACCTGCAAAAAAAGCCTCCTCTTCGGGATTTACCAATGGTGAAAACTCGCTTGATTGTTCCTTTTTCATATTTTAAACATAGGTAGAAATTTAAAAACTGACAAGAATCTCCATATGTTGAGGCAACCCAACCATAAATATTTTAGAATCTGATCATATTGGATGATGCACAGACCTACTATTCCGTCTTGCACCTTTCGACTCACTACTACTTAAACTTATACCCAACATTGAATACCACACCATAATCAAAGTTAGTATTGCTGCCTTCCAATGCCTGATTGTCATAATTGGAATAGAACTGAAGTCCTAAATCCAAATTATTGATGACTTCCCAATTGACCCTTGCTTCTCCATCAAACCTTTGCCTTCCGTTCTGATTCACTCCAAAAAAGAATTTAGGAAATAAAGAAAAGGAGAGGTTAGGTGCTGAGAAGTGAAAATAATCCAACTTGAACTGAGCGGGAATTTCATACAAATTACCTGTAGTATTTCCTTCCAAACTCCGCTCCTGATTGATAACACCTCCTGAAATCAAAGTCCCCTGAAGGTTACTTTTAAATAGGAACCTTCGACCAAATCCAGCCAATTGTTGCAACCTGCTCGCCAAGCCCAATTCAATATTCCTTTGATAATTGAGCGCAGCTCCAGCTACAAGAATGGAATTGAGATTATACAATGCACCAAAAGTAACTAACTCCCGGTCTCTTGTCCTTTCACCTTGGTTATTGGTAAATATAAAGGAACCGGTAAAATCTACCTCGTATTTTTGTTCTGTAAACCTTAAATGCCAATCCACATTGGATCTCCCTATATCGCTTGATTTTGTATAGGAATAACCCAGAGCAACAGTTCCTTTGATCTTTTTGATAAATCTTTTTTCTAAAGAGACCAAGTTGAAAATATTCACGATGGGATATAATTTTTCAATAAACCCATCATCCACTATCACTTTACCATATTCTTTGGAAGGTTTCAGGACACCATAATACACAGTTTCATCAATAGTTTGGATTCGATAAGTAGCCATACTTGCTTTAATCGTTTTAATTTTATGGTACCTCACATTTTGTAAAGACAAGTCCATGTCATCAAATTCAATGACACCCAAATTGATACTGTTCAATTTACCTACCATAATCTGCCCATTACGGAGATATAACGTGTCCTTTTCCTGAGCTATTGCATCGAGAATAGACAGTGCGCTGCAAAAAATAAATACATATAAAAACCTCCAACTCATATTTTAAATTATAAATGTAATTTAAAAAAAAGGTTTGTTTTAAAATTAATTTTCGGAAAATTGAACAGAGAACACCCCTAATAGGAGACATTGATTCTAATATATATACCTAAAACTATGAACAGGCGGCAATTTTCCAAAGTCACTTCCCTAACCCTTCTTGGATCGGGAATGTTAGCCAATTTACCAATAGGAGCTACAAATTTCAAATCTGATAGCAAATTAAGGCTTGGTGGACCTGTTTTCGAAAAATATGATTCCCCGGATTCCTGGGTTAAAGTTGTGAAGACGCTGGGATACCGTGCCGCCTATTGTCCTGTGGGTTTAAATGCAAACTCCCAAGAAATCAAGGCCTATGAAAAAGCGGCAAAGGATGCTGATATCCTGATTGCTGAAGTCGGTGCCTGGTCCAACCCCATCAGTCCTGACCCAAAAATGGCCAAAGAAGCATTTGAAAAGTGCACTGCTTCGCTGGATCTTGCAGATAAGATCGGAGCCAAATGCTGTGTCAACATAGCAGGGTCTAGAGATATGGAAAACTGGGCTGGACCACACCCGAAAAACTTTTCGGATGAAACTTTTGAAATGATTGTAATGACCACAAGAAAGATTATTGACGAGGTAAAGCCCTCACGGACTTTCTTCACTTTAGAAGCCATGCCATGGGTTTTTCCCGAGTCACCCGATGCTTACCTCCGTCTGATCAAAGCCATAGACAGGAAGTCTTTTGCCGTACATCTTGATCCGGTAAATATGATGGTCAGCCCTGCGGTCTTCTTCCGAAATGGAGATCTGATCAAAGAATGTTTCAAGAAGTTGGGGCCAAATATCAAAAGCATTCATGCCAAGGACCTTATCCTAAAGCAAGGGACTTTCATGCCCGAATTCAATGAAGTCAGGCCCGGTCTTGGATCAATGGATTATCGTGTTTTCCTTGCAGAACTGAGAAACTTTCCAGAGGTGCCATTGATGATGGAGCATTTGCAGACAGCCGAAGAGTATCTGGAGGGGGCGGAGTTTATTAGAGAAATTGAAAGAAAAATATAAAGCGTTTAACCATAAAATTATTTCCCTTAAAAAGTTTTACCCCAAGAGAATTTGAATCCCCTATTGAAATTAGAGCCTCCATCGGCCCTTATGTTGACCAAGCCGTGTTCGTAATTCAGTTGAAGATTTATCCCAAGCCCCAAATTAAATCCCAAACCAATTAATCCGGCAAAATCAAAATCATTGTATGAATCTTTAATGGATTTGCTTTTATCAACAGTTTTGCCCTCATCTACACGGATAATCATTGCAGAATTCAATAAAAACGAAGGCTGGGCACCTATCAGGAAAAAAACTGATTTGGAAGCATCATATTTCAGCAAAATGGGGATATCCAAATAGGAGTTTCTACTTCTTAATTCAACAGGACCCCCAGGTCCCCCAAGTAAATCATTGGATGCACCTTTGGTGGCCCATTGCAGCCCCGGTTCAATACTCATATGCTCACTAATCCTAATATTTACATATCCTCCTGCATGATATCCTACAATAAAAGAATTCCTATCTATAAATTCCCCACTAACAGTGGTAAAGCTCGGCCCCAATCTTATTCCAAAACGGGCATCCTGGGCATTTAAGCTTGAGGTAAATAATACGAAGAAAATCAGAAGG
>NZ_SLAP01000250.1 GCF_007126775.1 Cecembia sp.
GAACATGCCCATTATACCCATAGGCTTACAGGTAGAACTTTTCCTACGGCAGGAGGTTTCGGTACTCCTGCCATGCTGTATACGGATGACAAGGGTACCTACATTACCAATACCAGGGATGTAGAGCCTTCAGCCATTACTGAGTTGGGAGAGGATTTGGCCAATTCCACACAAAGTATCATGGATGTTTGCAGGAAGCATACCACCCAACTTTCCAATGAGAGGCTTGACTTACCCGCTGCTCCTCCTCATATGCTTGAACCCAACCTTTGGATGGCCAATACGCCAGGCTCTACCTTATTTATGCCTATTGGTGATGCCAGTGAACAGGTCCTGGCTCTCCTTAGTATGGCCATAAGCAATGGCAACATCATAATGGATGATGATATGGGGACGACAGCAGGTAATTTAAAGCCTTTTATTGAAAGTGGATTGTTGAATGAAAATAAACGAACCCCTCTTTCTGTGCTGCATCAGATGGCCTATGAGGCCAATTGCTCCGAACTGGCCTTTATGTGCCATAATATGGTCCTTACCCTTCAGGCAATGGGATTAGGAGGACTTTATTTCAATGGGATGAACCGTTGGTCTATCCTTGGAGCATTCGAAGAACAGGGAATAAATGGTATGGGATTTACTTTTGTGCGAAATGAGCAATGGACCGTCCCCAACCCGGTAGGTCTTAAAGGTGTCTATGAAGCTTTATGCCCACCTTGGTTTTCGGATATGCGTACAGCAGTAGAAGCATTTGTGACGCGTAAGTTTGGTCCTGATGGGGCATATGCCCATCATAGCAGGGGGCCATGGAAGGAATCAGCATCGATTAGAAAGGGTATTACTCCATATAATGATGAATTCGTGGATTGCCTTTCCGAAGTGGCTCAATACATTTATAAGAAGCATGGCAAATTCCCGGGTACTTTCAGTACCGTTGTGATGAATGGATTTGTTCAGGCAGTCCATCTGGATACTGAATTTTATGACAAATATTATCAGCCTGGTTCCTATCTTTCTACGCATGCTGAGCATATGAAAGTTTGGCATTGAGTAATATCATTGGTATCAAAGGTCAAAAAATGGACTGAAATGATAAATTACCTTATGATCTTATCAAAAACATACCTAAGTTGAAAGGAGATTGTTGACTAACCTCAAAAAGAACCTAGACATGCAAACCACACCAGAACATGACGAACGGATAGCCAAAATGACTTTTGCCTCCGTATATCCCCATTACGTCAGCAAAGTGGAAAGAAAAGGCCGGACAAAAGAGGAATTGCATACTGTGATTTCTTGGTTGACGGGTTTTGATGACCAAGTGCTGCAAAGGCTTATTGATGAAAAGGCAACTTTCCAGGATTTTTTTGATCAGGCCAATTTGAACCCTAATGCCCATTTGATTACAGGAGTTATCTGTGGCTATCGGATTGAAGAAATAAATAATCCTTTGACCCAAAAAGTAAGGTATTTGGATAAACTGGTAGATGAATTGGCTAAAGGCAGGAAGATGGAAAAGATTCTCCGAAATTAGTTACCCCAAATATTCGAATAAATTCAACTTTTTTAGCCTGAAAATCTTTTTCATATAGACACTTTAGGTACCTGAATTTCGATAACATTTTCTATTTTATCTTTAAAAGCTAACTATAAATTTCTGCTCTGAAATTTATCACCTGTGTTAATATAAAGTTAAGATTAAGCTAATGTAGGTTAAGAAAACCTTACCTAGGTATTATCATTCTGTTACAATCCCCATTCAATTTGGCATTTTTTATTTTGAAGGTATAGGTTCGCAACATCAGAAACACAAAATCACGATTGCTAAAACTTTAAAAGCATGATGAAAAACACTACATTCTTAAAAGAATTGGCTCAGCCCTTTTTGATGCTAAGCCTTGGATTATTTCTATTTACTGCTTGTCAGGATGAGGTGGATCCGCTTCCGGACCCAGATCCAGATCCAAGCGCTGAAGTCATTGAAATCGAGGATTCCGAACTGTTGGAGATTCTTATGGAAGAATTGAACATCAGCAACCCTTCTGAATTGACTAAAGGAAGAATATTGCAATTGACCGAATTGAATATCAGTAACACTATTGTTGCTTCTCTGAACGGATTGGAAGAGGCGGAGAATTTGGAGATTTTGTTGGCTAGAAGTATTGAAGTCGATGACCTTAGTCCGATCTCAAGCCTAGAAAAGTTGAAGCAATTGGATATGAGGGATGCTTTGATGCCAACCACTTTGTCTTTTTTAGCGCCCCTTCAAATGATAGAAAATATCGATTTTCAAAATACTGCCGTAGCAAATATATCTGCTTTACAGGGGAAAAATACGCTTACACACATCAACTTGCGCGAGACTGATGTTGCAGATATCGCTCCTTTGGAAGGTATGACACAACTGTTGTTTTTGAACCTTAACCGTGCAGGTGGTGGAAATGGAATCAGCAATCCAGAAATTACCATTCCTATGGATAAGCTGTATTATTTGAGTTTGAGAAATACAGAGGTAGGGGATGAGCTCATGGCGGAGATCTTTGCCAATAAAACCCAAATGGTAGAATCAAATATTAGAAATACCGGTATTACTGATATTTCCTTTCTGGTTCCAATTTTTGAAGCGGGCGCTTTTACCCAGGAACTATCTGATCTGTATGGTAACAAAATTTCTTTGGACCTTCAGAACAATTCCATTACTAACCTATGTGTGATAAAGCAATGGGTTGATAACTTCCCTGAAGGAGAATTGGAATGGTCTGCAGTAGCTGGAGATTTCAATAATTGTGATGCTGCTGGACCTGTGGCTGGTGAACATGAATTTATAGAAGATGAGGAGTTGCTTGTTTTTATTCTCAACACTCTTGGTATGACCGAACCTTCTGAATTGACGGAAGAAACAATTAAAGATCTTACTAATCTTAGTATATCGGGTTCAGAAGTGGCATCCCTTTCAGGACTGGAAAAAGCGATCAACTTAGAAGTTTTTAACGCGCAAGGTTGTGGAAATGTAGAAGATATTTCAGCCTTAAACGGAATGGATAAACTGGTTTTCCTGAACCTAAGGCAAACAGCAGTCACCGATATTTCTCCATTAGAAGGAATGACTCAATTACAGTATCTAAATTTAAACAGAGCTGGAAGTGGAAATGGTATTACTAATCCAGAGATCATTGCTCCATTTGTAAACCTCTATTACATCAGTTTGAGAAACACAGCGCTTACCGATGAGCAATTTGAGATGTTCGAAAATTTTGATCAGTTGGTAGAATGCAATATCAGAAATACAGGTATTACCTCGATTGCTCCACTTGCCAAAGCTTTTGAAAAAGGAGCCTTCACAGAAGAATTATCCATCAAATATGACAACAAGTTGTCTCTTGATTTACAAAATAATGATATCGAGGACCTTTGTCTAATTTCCTCATATGTGGGAGTTTTCCCTGATGGAGAAATAGAGTGGTCAGGAACATTTTCCTTTGACGATTGCGACTGATGATTACCATCCATGACTTGCCGGAAGTTGGGCTGTAATGAACGTATTGCAGTCCAGCTTTTGAGTCAAGTTTTGAAGAAAATACCATTTCTTAATGATTGCTGTATATACAAGATGGTCAATTATTGGCCACTACAATTCGTTTCAACGGTGAGAAGAATAATATTTCTGACATTTCTATGGTTCCTCTTATGCCCATTGGTCTTTGCTCAGGTGCAAGTCAGGGGAACAGTTTTCGATGATAACAAAGAACCTTTAATAGGTGCAGTAATTCTGCTGAAAAACACATCGGATAACTACAATGCCATAGCGGGACTAGATGGATCATTTTCCTGGCAAAATGTTCCCTCTGGTACATATACACTAGAAATCAGTTTTATTGGTTTCAAACCCTTTTCCGAAAGGTTAGAAGTATCCAATGAACCTATTCGTAGGGACGTGGTGATGGATACCGACAGTCAGGTCTTGGGAGAGGTTGTGATTATGGGAGTGGCCAATAGAGGTACTGATGCACAAGCCAGAAAACTGGAACAGATGGCCAAAAATACCATCAATGTGGTTAGTGCTAAATCCATTGAATTGTCTCCTGATATCACGGTGGCCAATGTGGTGCAACGTGTATCCGGACTTTCTATAGAAAGAAACGCAAGTGGAGATCCCCAATATGCGATAGTCCGGGGTATGGATAAGAGGTACAATTATACCTTGGTCAATGGGGTGAAAATCCCTTCTCCCGACAACAGAAATCGATATGTGCCTTTGGATATTTTCCCTGCCCAAATGCTGGAGCGACTGGAAGTAGCCAAAAGTTTGACGCCGGATATGGAAGGTGATGCCATTGGTGGTTCGGTCAATTTGGTAATGAAAAGTGCACCAGATGAGTTTGAAATCAATGCAGATTTTCAATTGGGTTACAATGCCATCCACTTTAACCGCCCTTTTTATAGTTATGATAGAAGTACAGAAAACAGACTGTCTCCAGGAGAAAGGTTTGGCAGAAGATATGAGGCTAACATGGATGACTTTTCTACTGAAAATATTATCATCAGGCCTATAAATCCGCTACCTGATATATTTGGAGGATTGACTATCGGTAACCGCTACATGGGTGGTAAGCTTGGGGTTATGCTTGGAGCCTCAGTGCAAAATTCATTTAGAGGAGCGGACCGGGATTGGTACAAAATCGATGTGGATCCTTTAGGAACTGGAAGACCTTCTTTGTCCAGTTACCAGGAGAGACAGACCTCCATTCAGCAGTTCCGTATGGGTATCCATTCCAAGGTTGATTACCAGATCAATAGGAACCATAGTTTGAGCTTGTACTTGGCTGATTTCACCTTGAACGACTTCGAGGCAAGGGAAATGATCAGCAGTGATAGGGACATTTCTCCTGACAATATCAACGCTACCTACTTATTTCAATCCAGAGTAAGATCCACCTACAGTGGTATCCGCAATGCAACCTTACAAGGGAATCATAATTTAAAGGGCGGTCAGCTTTTGATGGATTGGTCAGCTTTGGTTTCCAGAGCTGAATTTGAAAGACCGGACAATGCTATTTTTTCAAGAAATGGAGGTGTAGTCAATGGAGTAGAAATGCCTCAAAATATAGAAAGAAGAAATCCGAGAAGATGGGAAAAACATTTTGATCAGGATTTCACTTTGCATCTTAATTTTCTCTATAACCTTAATTTTGTCAACCTTCCCAATGCTTATGTGAAATTTGGCGGTATGTTCAGGGATAAGGAAAGGGGAGCTCTATTCAATAGGTACCGTTTTGATCCCAATCCTCCTATTCAAAATCAAGGGGTTGATTGGAATGATTTTACAGATGTAAGCTGGGAACTGCTGAATCCGTCAGGAACTTTGGGGCATGCGCTCAATTACAATGCCTTTGAGCAGATTGGTGCTTACTACTTGATGACACATCTTGAAGTTGGGAAGGTAGATTTCAATGTAGGTGCCAGAGTAGAACATACCAATCAAGGGTATGTTTCCAGGACAACCAATCAATTTGAGATTCCCGAGCTGACACAGATTTATACGGATGTGCTTCCAAATTTCAGCATGAAGTACAAACCCAAAAGTGATGTAAACTTAAGGGGTTCTTATTACAAAGCAATTAACAGGCCAGGGTATTTTGAAATCGTAGATGGTATTTCTGATGAGGATGATGAATTTCCTTTCAAAGGTAATCCTGATGTTACCCGTGCCATAGCTGATAACTTCGATATTCGCTATGAGTACTTTCCAAGGGCCAATGAGCAGTTCTTGTTAGGGGCTTTTTATAAAAGAATCGAAGATCCAATCGAATTGCTTCTCATAAGACAAACCTCTTTGACGACAGGTCCCCGTAACCTTACACCAACCAATTCAGGAACGGCTTCTAACTGGGGTATTGAGATGGATTTTAGTAAGTTCTTTAACAAGTTTGGAATCCGGGCCAATTATACATTCACCAACTCTTCTTTGACAACCATCAAGAGTGAAAGGGTGAGGGAAAATCCCAACGATGAGTCTTCGCAATTAATTCTCCGAGAGGTAAGTCAAACACGTCCACTTCAAGGCCAGGCAGACCATATTGGTAATCTCAGTTTTCTATATAAAAACCAAAATTCGGGCACAGATATTCAGCTTTCGGCAGTATATACAGGAGAGCGTATAGAAATCGTATCCCCATGGTTGGATCTGGATATCTGGTCAAGGCCATTTACCCAACTCGACTTCTCCATTGAGCAGAGGTTTTCAAATTGGGTGGTATTCCTTAAGGTCAATAACCTGCTCAACTCCCCCTATGAGCTTTTTGTGAAAAAGCCTAGAAAAACGGAACAATTGGATTTTCCATTGCAGGATAGTCCTGGTGAGACCATTGTTCAACGAGAACAGTTTTGGCAGTCTTTCAGGCTTGGTGTAAGATTTAAATTTAACAGCATCTAAAAACTAAAATATAAATAAAAAAAGGATGAGAAAAATGAAGTTTTATTACAGTTTACCTTTCTTGTTCGCATTGTTCTTTGCTTTTGCGGCATGCGACAATTCGTTTATTGATGATGATGACATCGATATCATTGACGATGGAGAGGACGATAACGAATCAGTCTTGGAAAGGTTGTCAGGTGATGTCTCCGGAACCCTAGGTCCAAACGAAACTTATTTGGTAACAGCAGATATATTTATTCCAGAAGGAGAGTCTCTGACCTTATTGGAAGGGACTACATTGATAATTGATGGATCTGGAAGACCTGGGAGAAGTCCGGAAATCAATGTGTCTGGTAGCCTTTATTGCTACGGAACAGAAACAGCTCCAATTTATATTGGGGTTGAAGAGGAAAAAAGAACCGTGGACAATATGTTCAGGGGCTTATGGGGAGGTATCGTAGGTACTGATAAGGCCCAGGATATGGTATTTGAATATACAACCATTGAATTTACAGGGGCTCCTGCTGAAGGAGGTTCATCCATTGTGGCTGAAGGTGAAATAGATGAAGGTGAGCCAAGATATGCCGTATATATGGTTAATCCGGAAGGGAACTTTATCATGTGGCATTCAAGAATTGCCTATACCAAGGATGATGCGATTCGTTTGAACGGTGCCAAGACCTTGATTGCTTATAGCGAGTTTGCTTTCAATGGCGAAACAGGTGGTGAATCTGTCAACACCAAAAGTGGGGTTGTAGGTGATTTTTGTTATAATATTTTCTATGGTATTGCTACTAATGGTTTGAAAGCCGCCAATTCCAAAGGCCGCCAACCTCAGTGTAATAATAATTATTATAACAATACCATTGTCAATTCAGGTTGGAGACGCTCTCAGGCAGGTAGGGGAGGTTCCCTTAATTATGAAAATGGTGCCAGAGGAGAATCATTCAATAATCTGGTTGCGGATAGCAGATATGGTTTGAGGTTATTCCCACCGGATGATGAGCCAGATATGGCCAATATGAGATGGGGAAATCATTTTTATTTTGGCAGTCATGAAGAAATGGTTGAAGGTTTCCATCCTATCAATGGTATCATTGGAATGAATATCCCAGGTTATGAAAATATTACCATTCCTGATACGGATATTTATGGGGATGTGGGAGAAAATGATCCCTTGTTTGTCGGCTATACAGTAGGCAATTATACCCCTAGCAATTTTAGGGCTTTAGAAGACCTTAAATTTGTAAATAACCTATTTGATATGTTCAAATTGCAACCTAACAGTCCCGCACTTGAAGGAGGGAATACTGAATTCAGTCCAATCTTCAGTGAATATGTTGTCAATGGAAAAACATATGTCACACCGCTTCCTTCCTCCTTTATCGGAGCCCTCGGTGCAGATTAATAGATTTTAATTCAGCAGGAAGTCGGTTGTTTTGGCCGACTTCTTGTATTTTTATCATAACTATGCGTCTAATAAAAACTTGCTGTACTTTATTCTTGGTTTTTCTCCTTTTAGGATGTGATAAGGGAGATGATGGAATTAAACCAATTGCTGATTTTTGGGAATCCCATGAACCCTTTGAATTGGAATACAATCTACCAATGGGCCTCAGCCGTTCCGAAAAATTTCCGGAAATGGCAACATCGATGGGAGAATCTGATTTGATCGAAGCTTCTGGATTAGTAATCAGTGTTGTAAATTCAGGTTACCTCTGGACCCATGAAGATAAGGGAAACAGCAATGAGGTTTTTTTATTGGATGCTGCTACTGGGGAGACTGTTGCAGCTTATGAATTGACAGGCATTCCTAATAGGGATTGGGAAGATATTGAAATTGGACCAGGTCCTGAAGCCGGCTTCAATTATATCTATTTGGGTGAAGTCGGGGACAATAACCGTGTTTATCGGAATTATAAAATATACAGGTTTAAAGAACCGGTTTTTGATGAATCGCAGAGAGGAAGTACTGTATCTATTCCCAATGAAGAGATTGAAGTCATTACTTTTACTTATCCTGAAGGATTACGACATGATGTTGAAACTTTATTGCTAGATCCTTGGACCAAGGATTTGTTTTTAGTCACCAAAAGGGACTTTTTCTCTATCATATATGTTCTTCCCTATCCCCAGAATACAGAAGCTCCCTCTCAAGCCATAAGGGTAGGGGAATTCCCTTTTACCAGGGCTGTAGGAGGAAATATTTCCCTGGATGGAAAAGAAATGCTTGTCAAAACATATGAATTTATCATGCACTGGGAAAGAAATGAAGGAGAAACCATGGTGGATATGTTTATGAAAACGCCAAAATTGGCTCCCTACAACCCAACAGAGCCTCAGGGTGAGGCTATTTGTTTTGATGAAAACAAAGGGTATTATACCCTTAGCGAATTTAGCAATGCCATTGTTCCTGTGTTGTATTATTACAATCGCGAAAGGCCTTAACATTTAAACTACAAATAATCACTTCTAAATTTTATACTGGAAGTTAAAGTGAGACATTTTGTGACATAATAAAGTTATTTTTATTAACATGCATATGTTATTTAAAATAACTTTATTAAATTAGATGCTGTAAACATTCACGTTATGGAAACAGCACATAAAATCAGTTTTACCCAAAAATCATTGCCTTCAGGTAATATTCAAGTTAAGTTTTTCGTAGAGGACACCCAACAGCCCATGTATGGGTACCTCTTGACCAATGAGCCCAAGCCGGTCGGAGAGATCATTGCAGAAATACAGGAGAGAATGCATCAAAGATTGTTGGCCATGTCGGGTTTAAATTCTTTTTCTTTGAATAACCGTATCAAAGAGGACCATAACTTTTACCTTTTCTCTGCTTAAAGCATTCCATCATGGTACTTGCAAAAAACATCCGCTATCTTCGTTCTCAATCCCAAATGACCCAATCTGAACTTGCAGAAAAGCTAGGCCTCCAAAGGACGATGATTTCGGCTTATGAAGATGGAAGGTCTGATCCCAAACTTTCAGGGCTTTCAGTTTTGTGCAACCTCTTTCAGGTAAGTTTAGAAGAACTGCTCTACCATGATATAGAGGCATTGGGTAGAAAAGCCATTCAAAAAAAAGACATTAAAGTCCTGACAATTGCTGTGGACTCCCAGGACAGGGAAAAGATCACGATGGTGGGCCAGAAAGCTTCAGCAGGCTATCTCAATGGTTTTGCAGACCCTGAATATATGGAGTCCTTGCCCCAATTTCAGCTGCCAAATCTATCGAAACATACTACGTACAGGGCCTTTGAGCTTAGTGGGGATAGTATGTTACCACTCGTGCCAGGGACTATTGTCATCGGTTCTTATGTAGAACAATTGAAAGATATAAAAAGTGGCAAGACCTACATTTTGGTGACCGCCACCGAAGGGGTTGTTTACAAACGTGTTTTTAACTACCTCGAGGAGAATGGTAAATTTTTTCTGGTATCTGACAATGAACAGTACAAACCCTATGAAATTAAGGGAGAAGATGTCCTGGAGGTTTGGGAAGCCAAAGCTTTTATCAGTACGGATTTCCCCAATCCTAAGGATAAATCCCAACCAGCTACACTAGATGAGATCTCTCAGATGATTTTGGAATTGAAGGATGAAATCAGGAGACTTAAGCCCTGATGGTTAAGCATTAGGGCTCAAGGAAAAAACGCATTTTTTGTTTCCCCGTACTGCCAAGACCTACATAAAACTTGATAGCTCGTGCATTGAATTCAGGGGTTTGCCATTGGATATTGGTGCAGTTTTTTTCTCTAGCTACTTCCCTGATCCTGTTCATGATTTCTGCTCCAATACCCAAGCTTCTGACAGATTCATTCAAATAAAGGCAGTCCATATATAGGAATGGAGCCGCATCCCAAGTAGAAAAATCGAATGTAAAGGAAGTAAAACCTTCCGCTTTACCATTAACTTCAACTATCCATACATTGAGTTTTTTGGGCTTGCCAAAAATAGCTTGCCGAAGTCCTTCTAATTTCCCTTCAGGAGAATAGGAGGATTTCTCATATGCAGCATGTGCTGCACACAATTCAAGGAGTTCTGGCAAGTCTTTTTCTTCACAGGCTCTGATAATGTATTCCATGATGTTTAAGCAATATTGTTAAATGGTAAATCCATCTTCAAAATGAGGAAAAATAATCATTTCTCTAAATTTAATAGGAAAAGTTTTATTTATATCCCATTAAAAAAGCCCTCCGAAATTATTCTTGAGTTGGTATGAAACCAAAGATTTTAAGAAAAAAAATTCTACTGTGCTATTTAAAATTTAATCTTTGGGCTATCTAAATTACTGATAGGTTGGTAAGATAAAATTGAAAAACATGAAACCGGTAAGCAGTGAGGCAATTATAAAGCTTAGCCCAAATACCTTTGAGATATTGATTTCTTCTTTGATTTTCCCTTTTTTTCCCATGATTTTTTTTATTCCTCCGGGAATATAGCCATGGATTATCCCCAAAACACTGAAGAAATAACTCAATAATAAGAAAATTACACTGAAAATGATGTCTAGATATACCTGTGACATCTTCAAAAGTATCATTTTCCAAATTCTTTCTACAGGCATTAAATGATTGTTAATCAAAAATTAACCTTCAATTTACGTTTCATTAACATAGTTTATACCCAAAGAAATGAAGAGATAAGATTGATTAAACGTATATTTGATCTTCAAACAGTTATCATTGGGCCAAGCTTATCAAAAAGATTATTATCAAATTTTTCAAGATTACAGGAATTACCCTGGCAGTAATTTTACTGCTGCTGGTAGGACTTTTCATTTTTGTCAGAAGCCCTTGGGGTCAGGATCTAATTGTACAAAAAGCAGTCAGTTTTTTATCCGAAAAAACCCAAAGTGAAATCCGAATTGAAAAACTGTTTTTTACCTTCAAAGGTGATGTTTATTTGGAAGGCCTTTTTTTAGCTGATCAAAAAGGAGATACTTTACTTTATTCTCACAAATTGGAGACCGGTCTTTCTCTTAGGACTCTTTTGGTTGGAGATGGAATTGTAGTCAGTAAAATTGAGTGGGAAGGTTTAAATGCCAATATTAAAAGGGATAGCTTGACGCAATCCTTTAATTTTGATTTTATCCTTGATGCCTTCATAGACCCAAAAGATAGTGTTTCCACTAAGGAATCGGAACCTTCGGATTTCCCTAACTTGAAAATAGGACCTATAAATCTGCTTGACTTTGATTTATTTTATGATGATCAGGTACTGGGAATTCAAGCCAATGCCAGTTGGGATAAAATAACATTGAACAGTAATTCATTTGATCTCAATTCAATGGACTTTGATTTGGCAACATTACTTATCCATCGTTCTAAAATTGACTTCTTTCAATACAAACCCTTTCCTTCTTCGGAACCTCAGGAAGATACTAATGAAGCTCCTCTTCCTTTGTTGGTGTTGGACTTGTTGCAGGTGAGGGATGCAGATTGGACTTACCACTCTGAGCCTGACGGTATTCAGGCCAAGCTCAAATGGAAGGAACTTGCTTTAAGTTTGCCAGAAGCCGACCTGGAAAATCAAAAAATACTTTTGGAGTACTTCAAGCTTATTGAAGCTGATGCCAAATTAGAATTGACTACTATCCCAAATGCATCTTCCCAAATAACAGAAAAGCAAGCTGCATCGGAGCTCCGCTTACCGGACTGGTGGATCGAGATAGGAAATATTGATCTGGAAAATAACCAATTCGCTTTTTCTGTTGATGGGCAATTGCCAGCAGCAGGCCTTTTTAATGCTGAAGCCATGGGCTTGGAAAAGTTCAATTTTTCAGCCCATGCCATTTCAATGTTTGAACAGGATGCATTTCTTGTTTTGGATGATTTGAGTTTCCGCGAAGCCAGTGGATTTGAACTGCTCCAAACAAAAGGAATATTCTCTTTGGATCCAATAGCCTTCGCTTTAAAAGATTTTAAAGTTCAGACTCCAGAAACCAATTTGGAGACCGAGATCAACTTAAATTTTGACAATCTGAATGCCCTGGTCGAGCAATTTGAAAACACAACGTTTACCTTGGATTTGAAGCAATTTTCCACAAATGCCTCAGAATTGCTCTATTTTCAGCCCGAACTCAAAAATGAACTTTTCTTCAAGGAATTGATGGAAAAGGGAATAAAGTTAGGAGGCAAGCTTGAAGGAAATTTATCTGCATTCACTATCCCTAATTTAGAGCTGAAATATGGTGAAAACACCTCCTTGCTGGTAGAAGAAATTTATTTGGAGGAGGTGATGGATATGGAAAAATTCCGATTCGATATTTCCCAAGTTCAATTCAATAGCAAAAAAGAGGATGTACTTCCTTTTTTGCAGGGGCAGGATTATCAATTACCGGATGATTTTTCACTGAATCTCACAGGAAAAGGTGCTTTAGATAACCTAATAGCAGACATGAAGTTAAAGACTTCAGATGGTGATGTTTCCATGGACCTTCAATTCAGGGAAAAGGGGCTTTATCAAATAGCTTCCAAATTGTCCCTGGAAAATTTTGATTTAGGGAAAATTCTTCAAATTGAAGACTTGGAACCCTTGAGTTTGACGGCCTCTTTAGAAGGTTCCGGTTCTGGTCTTTATGATGTGGAGGGTCTATTTCAGATGTCTTTTGATCGGCTTATGTGGAATGAATTTGATTTTTCTGCATTGGAACTGGGTTTGTCAGCCAAAGACACTGCATTGCATATAGGAATGTCTTTTGATGAGGAATTCCTTGATTTTGACCTAATGGCAAATATGAGTCTGGACAGTTTGCACCCAAGTCTCAATTTTCATTTGGATTTAAAAAACCTGCAGACCATGGACCTGAAACTTACCCAACAGGACATCAATGCCAGAATGCAGGTTGTAGGCAAGGTTGACGGATCTCTAGATGATCTTCAAGTATCAGTAAATTTAGCCGATGGGCAGTTTTTATTGGATAGAAGGGCTTACCCTATTGGGGATATGTTATTTGAGGCCCGATTAGCTGATTTTGTTACAAGTCTAAAAATCCAATCGGATTTTTTGAAAGTTGATTTTTCTGCGGATAGTTCTTTGGATGAATTTAACACCTCTATTCAGCATTATTTCAATAGTTTTTTCGCAGAGCAGGAGGAGGATATTTTAGATCTGGATCATAAGGTAAAAGCCAATGCAAAACTAAGGTTCTATCCTACACCTTTTATAGATCAGTTGCTGGTGGCGGGAATACAAGACCTAGACACCATGCGCTTGGATTTTGGTTTTGATGCCGGGAAGAAGCAGGTTGATTTTGACCTGATGTTGCCAATGACCGAATATGGTCAGGCCACTTTGGATAGCTTTTTTGTGCATATTGATGGTAATGCCACTAAACTTTCATTTGGTCTAGGCTTTCAGGGTTTTTCCCTATCTCCTTTGGATATGGGGCTGACTTCTGTTTCAGGAAATTACCAACAAAATAGTTTAAGCTTTAACTTTTTTTCAGAGGACGATTCCGGAGTTTTGTTGGATGTGAAGTCTCTACTTGCAATCAATGGGGATACTATCAACTATAGTATCATCCCTGAGAATTTGATATTTAATAGGCAAACCTGGCAAATCCCATCTGGTAACCAAATGGTTTATGCACCTGACTTATTAACCTTTAATGACTTCTCTTTTTCCAGAAATGGCCAAAGTATCTACTTCAGCCATCAGATTTCTGGTATAGGAGAAGAGCACGTGGGGATAGAAATGGAAAATTTTGAGCTCATTACTTTTTTTGGGTTTTTGAACCCCGATGAAAAATTGATAGCAGGTAAGGCCAATGGTGATTTGGTGGTTATCCAGCCCTTTGGAGCCCTTGGGCTCTTGGCGGATTTAAAGGTTGAAGGGATTAAAATTTTAGATTTGGCCCTTGGAAATCTTATGTTGAATGCGGAAGCCGAATCACTGCAGGAATATTCTCTTTTTCTTTCTTTAAAAGAAGGCTTGGTAGACATAGACCTGATCGGTAGTTTTCTATCAGATGCAGCGGGTTCTATAATTGATATGCAGTTGACCCTGAATGCCCTTAAGATGGCATTGTTTGAGCAACTGGCCAATGGATTGATCAGGGATAGTCAGGGTTTCATTTCAGGAGATTTTCAGCTAAAGGGCGCATTAAATGAGCCCGTTTACAATGGAACATTGTTGTTTAATGAGGTGGCTTTTGTGGCATCTGAATTGAATAATCGTTTTTTGATGAGTAAAGAAACCATTAAAATGGATAACTCAGGTTTATTGTTGGACAAGTTTACCATTAAGGATGAATCTGATCAGCGGTTTGTTGTAGACGGGAGAATCAATACCCCTGATTTTTCCAATATTGGTTTTGATCTGAAACTTAATACCAAAGAGTTTCAGGTGCTCAATTCTACCCGTGCTGATTCTGATCTGTTTTTCGGGAAAGCTAATGTGGACTTGGACATGACTGTCAAGGGTTCACTTGATCTGCCTGAGATTGACGTGAATTTAAAAGTCAATAGGGGGACCAATGTGAGTTTTATCGTTCCTGAAAGCCAATTGGATCTGATTGAGCGGACAGGTGTGGTCATATTTGTGAATCACCAAGATCCATATGATCTTCTTTACCAAAGAGAAATGGACATGACTACTAAGGGCCTCACAGGCTACGATGTGCGGGCCAATCTGCAGATTGACCCCCAAACTGTTTTTAACCTGATTGTGGATGAAAGGACAGGGGATAATTTGAGATTACAAGGTGAAGCAGATCTCAATCTTTTAATGAATCCCAGCGGTGACATTTCCCTTTCTGGTAGGTATGAGGTAAATAGTGGTCATTATGAATTGAATCTTTTTGGACTTGTCAACAGGCGTTTTGAGCTGGCAGAAGGTAGTTTTGTTTCCTGGAATGGTGATCCATTGGATGCCAATCTTAACTTACAAGCTATATACAATGTCCGAACATCAGCAGCACAATTGATGCAGGCCCAGTTGAGTGGAATAGATACAGAAACAAGGGGGCAGTTCAGACAGGTGCTCCCATTTAGGGTTTACCTCAAAGTCGGAGGGGAAATTATAAATCCGGAAATTTCCTTTGAACTGGATATGCCCGAGCAGGAAAGAGGTGCTTTCGGAGGTTCAGTTTATAGCATGCTACAACAGGTCAACGAAAGTGAAGACGAACTTACCAAGCAGGTATTTTCTTTGTTGGTGCTTAACCAGTTCTTCCCTATGACCGGTAGTGACGGCTCCTCAGGAGGGTCGGTCAATCTGGCCCGGTCGAGTGTGAGTCAGGTACTCTCTTCTCAGATGAATGCCTTATCCGACCGCTTGTTTGGAGAAACAGGCTTTTCCTTAGATTTGGATTTGGATGCATATACCGATTACCAATCCGGGGACCCCCAGGACAGGACACAACTCAGCGTGGCGGCAAGGCAGACTTTGATGGATGACCGTCTGGTTATTTCTGTTGGAGGTCAAGTAGATGTAGACGGCGGGGACCGCGAAGTGAATCAGGGAGATGCATTGTTTGGGGATGTCAGCGTGGAATACCTCCTGGACAGCAGGGGACAATGGAGGGCTAAAGCCTATAGGAGAAATCAGTTCGAATCTGTAATCGATGGACAGTTGGTTGTCACAGGGATCAGTTTGATTTTCAATAAGGAATTTAATGCTTTCAAAGAATTGTTTATGCCTTTAAAGAAATTAGAGGCAGTGCCCCAAAGGGAAGAGTTGGAAGAAGTAATTACAGAAGAGGAAGAAAACCGATGAGGAATAAAATTTACATAGGGCTAATGGCTTCATTACTGTTTTATTCCTGTAATGTCAAAAAATTCATACCTGAAGGAGAACATTTGTATACCGGTGCAGCGGTTGATTTGGAGGCTGAATTGGATAAAAGGAGCCTTTCAGAAATCCAAAATGATCTCGAAAAATTGCTCAGGCCTTCTCCAAACAGCAAGGTTTTGGGGATGCGTTTTGGTCTATGGGCATATTATAAAGGAAGCAAAGAAAAGCCGGGATTCATCAATCGCTTTTTAAATAAAAAATTCGGAGAAAAGCCGGTTTACTTAAGTCAGGTGATGCCTGAGAGGACTGCAGGGATCTTGTTAAACAGGCTTGAAAACAAGGGTTTCTTTTTTTCAAATGCCTCCTATGAAATCGAAGAAAGGGGAAAGTTTGCCTCATTGGCATATAAGGTGGGTTTTACAGCACCTTATTTATTGGAGAATTATCGACTGCTGGAGGATTCCCTACCTATTATGCAGGATATCCAAAGTCAGATAGAAAACACCCTCTTGGTCAAGGGAAGCCGGTTGGACCTGGATCTTTTGAAGAAAGAAAGAGAAAGGATTGATCAGGTCTTGAAAGGAAAAGGTTATTATTTTTTCAATTCGGACTTATTGATTTTTGAAGCAGATACCAATCAATACGATTCCAGGAAGTTTGACCTTTATCTCAGGCTAAAAAGCAATACCCCGGCCAAATCCATGCACCCACACACTTTGGAAAATATCAGGGTCTATCCAAACTTTAACCTTCATCTCGACAATGGGGAAGGAGATACAGTCAGGGTCAACAATATCGATTTTATCCAAAGTCCGGAAATTTTTAAACCTGATCTGTTGGAAAAATACATTTTGTTTAAAGAAGGAAACAAATTTAATCCGCAGATATCCAGACTGACATCAAATAGACTTTCCAATATCGGTAACTTCAGGTATGTAAATATAGCCTATGAGGAAGCAGATAGTCTTTTGAAAGAAGATGGAACCTATCCCCTCAATGCCAATATCATGTTATCACCACTCAATAGAAGAGGTGTAAGAGCAGAGCTTCAAGGGGTGACCAAATCCAATAGTTTTGTCGGCCCGGCTTTGATTTTAAATTATCAAAACAGAAATATTTTCAATGGAGGAGAAGTTTTTAACCTTACAGGTAGGTTTGGATATGAAACCCAGATCGCTTCCGGAAGTAGGGATGCATTGCAATCCATAGAATTGGGCCTTAGTGCTTCCTTGGTTTTTCCAAGAGTGATCTTTCCTGGCCCCTGGTCTGATAGGTTCAGATTCTCGATTCCAAAAACCAGGATAAGCCTCGGGTATGAATACCAAAACAGAACTGACCTGTACCTACTTTATTCCAACAATGCCTCCTTTGGGTACTTTTGGAATGTGAATAAATATGTTTACCATGAATTTAATCCCATCAGCTTGAGTATAGTCAACCTGGCCAGAACAACTCCTGCTTTTGATGAAATATTGAATGCCAATCCTTTCTTAAGGAGGAGTTTTGAGCAGCAGTTTATCTCCGGGATGAATTATACTTTTAATTTCAACCAATTGGTGGATGAGGATAGGAAAAATGCGATATTCTTTGGCGCCACTGTGGACTTGGCGGGAAATATGTTGAAGGGATTGAATAATGTCTTTGGCGCTGAAAATCCCAATTCCTTTTTGGGCTTGGAATTTGCCCAATACCTCAAGGGAGATGTAGATTTAAGGTACTACAGGAGATTTACAAAAGAAAATATTTTTGTGACCAGACTTTTTGCCGGACTGGGGGCTCCTTTGGGCAACTCACTTTCCCTTCCCTTTGTCAAGCAATATTTCGCAGGAGGCCCCCGCAGCGTAAGGGCATTTAGGATCCGTGCTTTGGGACCAGGAACTTTTGTTCCACAAAGTATCGGTACCGGAGGATTTTTTGATCAGGCAGGAGATATCAGACTGGAAGGAAATATGGAATACCGCTTTCCTTTCAATAAGTACCTTAAAGGGGCTTTTTTCGTAGATGCAGGTAACGTTTGGCTTTACAATGAAAATGAAGCCCTTCCCGGAGGTCGATTTACAAATCGTTGGGCAGAGGAACTGGCAGTAGGAGCTGGATTTGGGTTCAGGGTAGATATTCAGATCTTTGTCCTAAGACTGGATTTGGCAGTTCCTGTAAGAAAGCCTTGGCTGAGGGAAGAAGAGCGTTGGATTGAGCGCTTGAGTATAGGGGAAAGTGACTGGCGAAGAGAAAATTTGGTATTGAATTTTGCGATTGGGTATCCTTTTTAAAAAATATCATTTTGTAAGCATATGGGTTGAAGTTGATTTCAGATATCAA
>NZ_SLAP01000070.1 GCF_007126775.1 Cecembia sp.
AATAAAAGTCCTTGATAAACTTTTTAACTTTAAGGCTAAAGTACATCTTTTATTTTTTCAGAACCTCTCTTGATATAACCAGTTTTTGAATTTCTGAGGTGCCTTCTCCTATGGTACATAATTTGGCATCTCTATAGAATTTTTCTACCGGATAATCTTTTGTAAAGCCATACCCGCCGAAAATCTGTACAGCTTCATTGGAAACGGAAACAGCAACTTCGGAGGCATAATATTTTGCCTGTGCTCCAGCAAGGGTAACCTTCTCTCCTCTATTTTTCAGGTCGGCTGCTTTGAAGGTAAGTAATCTTGCCGCTTCCACCTGAGTGGCCATATCGGCGAGTTTAAAAGAAATTCCTTGGAATTTACTGATAGGTTGATTGAATTGTTGTCTTTCTTTGGAATATTCTATAGAAGCTTCTAAGGCACCTTCAGCAATTCCCAATGATAGGGCTGCAATAGAAATTCTGCCTCCATCCAAGATTTTCATTGATTGTATAAAGCCTTCTCCTACTTCACCCAAAACCTGGCTTTCATGTATTTTGCAATCTTCAAAAATCATTTCAGCAGTTTCAGAAGCCCTCATACCTAGTTTATCTTCCTTTCTTCCACCTTTGAATCCAGGGGTTCCCTTTTCTACGATAAAGGCTGTCATCCCATGCGAATCCCCGATATCTCCAGTTCTCGCAATTACTACTGCCACATCTCCTGAATACCCATGGGTGATAAAGTTTTTGGCACCGTTAATTATATAATGTTCCCCATCTTTTATCGCAACTGTCCGCATATTTCCTGCATCCGAACCTGTATTGGGTTCTGTCAGCCCCCAAGCACCCAAAAATTCACAAGTAGCCAATTTTGGGATGTATTTCTTTTTTTGTTCTTCATTACCGAACATCATGATGTGCCCAGTGCAAAGAGAGTTATGCGCTGCCATGGAAAGTGAAATTGCAGGATCTAATTTGGCAAGCTCCGCAATTGCTGTCACGTATTCAAAATAGCCAAATCCTGACCCTCCATACTCATGTGGAACCAGTACGCCCATCAGTCCTAAATCTCCTAGTTTTTTAAACAAATCCAATGGGAAATGTTGCTGGTCGTCCCAATCTTTCCTGTATGGCGTTATTTCTTTTGCACCAAAATCGCGCACCATTTGAGCAATCATTGATTGATTCTCATTAAGCTCAAAATTCATCATATTATTGTATTTGGGTTTATTTTCTTTCAATTTACTAACATATTGTAAAACACAATGGTTTATGTGTGTCTGATATGTTCAACCGATTTTCCCGAATTTACTGCAAGAGCTTTGATTCTGTCCTGATCTTATTTTTTCTAACAGAATAAAAAGAGTACTTTTCTTAGGAAATCAGAATAAAAATTTTCGAAAAACAGTGGGTAGAATTTTGTAAGTGGTTACAGATTATGATAAAAACACATTTGTAAATTTGAATTCCTCTCCATTAAAGAGACCTTTATCGCTTAGTTTCAATTCAGGGATCACCAATAAAGCCATAAAGCTAAGGGACATGAAAGGAGACTGAAGCCTAGTACCCATTTCTTTTGCAAAAAGATCGATTTGGGTGTAAGCAGCAGCAACTTCATAACCATCCTTTTCCGACATGATTCCTCCAACGGGCAATGGAAGTATCATTTCCGAATTTTCATTTACAGCAGCTATACCTCCTTTTTCGGCAATGATAAGATTAACAGCCTTGCAAATGCTGGCATCGTCTACACCCACGGCAATAATATTGTGTGAGTCATGTCCTACAGAGGAAGCAATTGCCCCTGATTTCAGTCCAAAGTTTTTGATAAAACCAATTGAAGGTGCACTATCTTGGTACCTGTTGATGACAGAGATTTTCAAGATATCCTTTTCCAAGTTAGAGACGGCCATCCCCTTATTAATTTTGATTTCTCCTGAAGCTGCTGGAGTAATCAACTGGCCGTCTAAAACTTCGATTACTCTTACATTTCTTCCTCTGGCAACTAAAGAAAAATCAGCTTCTTTTTTTGCGCTTATTTGAAAATTATTGATGATTTTGTTGTGAATTGAGGAGATCAAACTTTTTCCACTTTCAGCAACTTTTTGTCCATCGATATAAGTAGCACGTACTTTAAAATTTTCAAGGTCATTTACAACAATAAAGTCAGCGGGATCGCCGATTCTCAGTTGGCCCACATCTAACCTGTAGTGATTTACAGGAGTAATGCATGCAGCTTCCAATACATCAAAGAGATTTTTCCCTTTGGCCAGTGCGCGCTTTACCATATCATCAATATGACTTAAAGCAAGGTTATCAGGGTGTTTATCATCTGAACAGAACATGACCATACCTGGATATTGGTCCAGGATATCAATGAGGGCATCAAAGTTTTTTGCGGCGCTACCTTCTCTTATGGCAATTTTCATCCCCAATGCTGCTTTATCCAAAGCCTCTTCCAGGCTGAAACACTCATGGTCAGTGCTAATTCCTGCACTCGCATATTTGGCGGCCATCTGTCCCTTTAAGCCTGGGGCATGCCCATCCACTGGTTTTCCATATTTTTTGGAGACGGCTATTTTTTCCATTACCTCAGGGTCACGGTTTACCGTACCCGGCCAATTCATCATTTCAGCCAAATAAACAATCTCTTCTCTTTTTAACAATTCATTGATGTCATTGGCGTTGATGATAGCGCCGGCAGTTTCAAATGGGGTAGCTGGGACACAGGATGGTGCACCAAAATAAAATTTAAATGGAACCTGTTGACCATTTTCAATCATATAGTCGACGCCTTGCATGCCACAGACATTCGCGATTTCATGAGGATCTGATATGGTAGCAACCGTACCATGACAAACAGCTAACTTTGCAAATTCTGAAGGTACCAACATAGAGGATTCTACATGAACGTGGGCATCAATAAATCCTGGTAAAATATAAGGCAGTTCGGGAGAGGGTTTGATCTTTCTGATTGAAACGATTTTCCCCCTAACTATTTCAATTTCTGCAGAAAAAATCGCCTTGTTGGGTATATCTACCAAATGCCCACAAAGTTTAAAGCCGCCCATAATTTTCTTTATTTTAAGATCGTAATTTTCAAATTTCAACATTAAATTGGATTACCCCTACTTATATAAGTATTACATATAATCCTGACAGAATTTAGATTTAAAACTACTATATTTGCGCCTATATTTAAAAAAGAGGACCTACTTTTAATTCATGCAAAAAATAGTCATTGCAATAGACGGATACTCAGGATGCGGGAAAAGTTCTACAGCCAAGGCAGTTGCCAATAAGCTTGGTTATACCTATATTGATTCTGGAGCTATGTACAGAGCAGCCACTTTATTTTTTTTGAATCAGGGAGTAGACTTGACAAATAAGGAAGAGTTGATTAGGCAAATTCAAAATTTGCAGATAAGCTTTAAAAAAAATCCTCATACTGGTAAACAGGAAACCTATCTCAATGGTATCAATGTAGAGGAGCCCATAAGGTCGATGGAAGTATCCAGCTTTGTCAGCGAGGTCAGTAAAATAAAAGAAGTCAGGGAAGAGCTGGTGTCCAGGCAGCAGCTAATGGGAGAGCAAAAAGGCGTCGTAATGGACGGTAGGGATATCGGTACGGTAGTTTTTCCTTATGCCGAGCTCAAAGTTTTCATGACCGCAGATCTTGAAATAAGAGCCAAGAGAAGGCAAAAAGAGCTTCAAGATAAGGGTCAAAAGGTAACTTTGGAGGATATCATTCGTAACCTTTCTGAAAGAGATGAAATTGATTCAAACAGAAAAGAGAGCCCATTATACAGGGCTTCTGATGCAATTGAAATAGATACTAGTTTTCTTGAATTTGAAGAACAGGTAAATCAAGTTGTTGATCTGGCCAAAGAAAAAATCGGCCATTATAATAAAACAATATGAAAGTAAGCATTGATAAGAATTCAGGCTATTGTTTTGGAGTAGAATTTGCCATCAAAATGGCGGAAGATGAAATGGCGGTTTCTGATAAATTGTATTGTCTAGGTGATATTGTGCATAATGATATGGAAGTCAGGCGTCTAAGTGAAAAAGGCCTGGTGGTTATTGACAGGGACCAGCTTCAGGAACTCAGTGACTGTAAGGTATTGATAAGGGCACATGGTGAACCACCGGAGACTTACAGGCTTGCCATCGAAAATAATATTGAGCTTATAGACGCTTCCTGTCCAGTTGTGCTCAAATTACAGCACAGGGTAAAGACTGCCTTCGATAAAATGGAAAAGGAACGTGGGCAAATAGTCATTTACGGGAAAAAAGGCCACGCAGAGGTGATTGGCCTGACTGGACAAACGTTGGAAAAGGCCATTGTAGTCATGGAAGATAAGGATTTGGATAAAATTGACTTTACCAGACCGGTTACCCTTTTTAGTCAGACCACAAAAAGTACCAGGGGTTTTTATGAGCTGAAAGAAAAGATTGAAGCCAGAATAAAAGCAGAGAAGGGCGAATTCAGTGAGTTTGACTTCAATGCCAATGATTCCATATGCCGTCAGGTTTCTAATAGGGAACCTCAACTTCAACGCTTTTCGCAGGAAAATGATGTCGTCGTCTTTGTGTCCGGTAAGAAAAGCTCCAACGGTAAAGCTTTATATCAAGTGTGCAAGAATGAAAATGAGCGCAGCTATTTCGTAGAGAATGAGGATGAAATAAATCCCGATTGGTTTAAACCCAACGATAGGGTTGGAATTTGTGGCGCCACTTCCACACCTATGTGGTTAATGGAGCAGGTAATGCATCATATAAATTCCCTAGAAGAAGGAACGGTTTTGGAGAACAATTGAAGGGAAGTTTCGTAAATGGGGAAAATGTCTGTGCTATTAAGCACAAATAATACCAAAATAATCTTCTAAAAATTGATCTAATTTATTAGATTTGGGGCGTTTTTCAAGAGACCATACAGTTCATAAAATCATATGTCAAAAACAATAAAGCTTAAGAAGGGATTCGATATTAAGCTCGTAGGCAAGGCTGAAAAGCAGCTTGGAGACTTCAAATCCGCCAAAACTTTTGCGTTAAAGCCAACCGATTTTATCGGGATGCAAAGACCAAAAGTAACAGTGAGTGAAGGGGATACAGTAAAAGCAGGAACTCCTATTATGTTTGATAAGGCCTTAGACTCCGTGCAATATGTAGCACCGGTTTCTGGAGAAATTGTCGAAGTCAAAAGAGGGGATAGAAGAAAACTGTTAGAGATCAAAATTCTTGCTGATAGCCAAATCAGTTATGAAAACTTTGATAAATTCTCACAGGATTCCTTACAATCATTGAATAGAGAGGATGCTATAACCCATATGTGTAAAAGCGGTGTATGGCCTCAACTCATTCAAAGGCCATACGGAATCATCGCCAATCCTGAGGATACTCCAAAAGCCATCTTTATTTCAGGGTTTGATTCTCATCCACTAGCGCCTGATTATGGGTTTTTATTGGAAGGAGAGGATGTTTACTTCCAAGCTGGAATTGACGTATTATCTAAGCTTAGCAGTGGTAAACTACATTTAAACGTTGATGGCTCTGTTCAGACCCCGTCCATCTTTGCGAATGCCAAGGGAGTTGTGCTGAATAAATTCAGTGGACCCCACCCTTCAGGCAATGTGGGTGTACAAATCCATCACCTAGATCCGATCAACAAAGGAGAAGTAGTATGGACTATCAATCCCTACGGTGTTGTGCAGATCGGGAAATTGTTCTTGGAGGGGAAATATGATGCATCCAAACGGATAGCTGTTACAGGATCAGAAGCCAAAAAGGCCGTTTACACGGAAACCTACATGGGGGCGTGTGTTGATACTTTAGTTGAAGGCAATACCAAGCAGGATCATATCCGTGTAGTTTCTGGCAATGTTCTGACGGGTGAAAGAATTAACAGGGATGGTTATTTAGGATATTTTCACCACCAAATCACAATACTTCCAGAAGGAGATCAGTACGAATTCTTGGGTTGGATGAAACCAACGGCCAGTAGGCTTAGTTATCATAGAGCATTGGGTTTACTTTCTTTCCTAAATCCCAAAAAAGAATTTGTCCTCGATACCAATACCAATGGTGAAGAGCGGGCATTTGTTCAAACAGGTGTTTTTGAAGATGTTACACCTATGGATATCCTTCCTGTTTACTTATTGAAAGCAATACTTGCTGAAGATTTTGATGAAATGGAGGAATTAGGGATTTATGAAGTGATAGAAGAGGATTTGGCGCTTTGTGAATTTGTAGACGTTTCAAAGCATCCTGTACAGGAAATTTTAAGAAAAGGAATAGATTTAATTCAATATAGTTAACGAATATGAAGTTTCTAAGAGATCTGTTGGACAAACAGAAACCCCTTTTTCAAAAAGGTGGGAAGTTGGAGAATCTTTACTATCTGTATGAGGCGGGAGAAACCTTCCTGTTCAAACCCAATCATACCGCAGGTATTAAAGGAGCTCAGGTGAAGGATGCTATTGATTTGAAAAGGATGATGATCACTGTGGTGATTGCTATGATTCCTTGTTTGTTGTTTGGTATTTACAATACCGGACACCAGCATTTTCTTGCTACAGGGCAGGCTGCTGGTTTGTGGGAAGACTTTGTGCCTAAGTTTTTACTTGGTTTACAATTAGTTCTGCCAATAGTCATTGTATCTTATGCAGCTGGGGGATTGGTAGAAGCAACATTTGCAGTCATCAGGAAACACCCTATCAACGAGGGCTTCTTGGTAACAGGAATGTTGATTCCTTTGGTTGTACCAGCTACTTTGCCACTTTGGCAAGTTGCATTGGCCACAGTTTTTGCGATAGTTATAGCAAAGGAAGTATTTGGAGGTACTGGAATGAATATTTTGAATGTGGCTATGACCGCCAGGGCATTCTTATATTTTGCTTATCCCGCTCAGATTTCAGGAGATCAGGTATGGACTTATATAGGAGAAAAAACACCTGTAGATGGATTTTCAGGAGCAACTGCACTTGCTGTCGCTTACAATGCGGGAGTGGAAGGAGAAAGTGTTACGACAGCATTGAATGGACATAACGCTTCCCTAGCTGATGGATTCTTTGGTTTTGCCAACCTTTTTATTGGATGGATTCCAGGATCGATCGGAGAAACTTCTACTTTGATGGCATTGATAGGTGCTGCTATTCTGATCGGTACGGGAGTGGCAAGCTGGAAGATCATTGCTAGTGGTTTTGGTGGCGCTTACATCATGGGTTTGGTAATGAACATGTTTGCAGTAAACGAATATATGGCCATGCCTCCGGAATATCATTTGGTTATCGGAGGACTTGCTTTTGGAGTTGTATTTATGGCAACGGATCCGGTTTCTGCATCACAGACCGAATTGGGTAAATGGATTTATGGATTTTTGATCGGTGTCTTAACGGTAATTATCAGGGTGACAAACCCTGCATATCCTGAAGGAATCATGCTTGCCGTTCTTTTCATGAATGTATTTGCTCCTTTGATTGATTTCTATGTAGTTAAAGCAAATAAAAACAGGAGGTTACAACGTGCAACAGTCTAACGCTTATATCATCACTTTCTCAATAATATTGACAGTAGTCTTAGGATTATTGCTTTCTGGTACTTCTCAGGTATTAGCACCGATACAAAAGAAGGCAGTGGAGCTTGATACCAAGAAACAAATTCTTGGAGCCGTTTTAGCAGCTTCTGATTTAAGGGCAATGAAACCTGATGAGATTTTGGATTACTACGAAAAAAGAATCACATCAAAAGTGGTGGACATAGATGGAAATCTGGTTGAAAAAGATGCTGATGGCAATGCGATCATTGCAGAAAATGTTAATGTCGCCAAGAATTATAAAATGGCACCTGAAAAAAGGTTATATCCCATGTTTATTTTTCATGAGGAAGGAAAACCAGATGCATCTGAAGCTTATATTGTTCAGGTTTATGGAGCAGGTCTTTGGGATGAAATTTGGGGCTTCCTGGCTCTGGACACTGACTTGAATACCATTGCAGGTGTAACTTTTGGCCATAAAGCTGAGACTCCTGGATTAGGTGCAAGAATCACTGAAAATGCTGTTCAGGACAGGTTCCGTGGTAAAAGAATATTTGATGATGAGGGTAATTTTCAATCCGTTGCCATGCAAAAAGGTGAGGGTAGAGATTATTCTGGTGAGGACCATAAAGTCGATGGTTTGTCAGGTGCAACGATTACTGCAAATGGTGTCAATGCAATGTTTAGAAACTATCTTCAGGCCTATAAGGCTTATTTGGATAAGTTGAAGGATTCCAAATCTGAGGAATCTTTAGCACTTAATTAATTGTGAAAATAAAAAATCTGGAATAATGAGTACAGAAACAGCACAGGCAGAAGTCAAAAAACCCGCAGAAGGGCTTCTGTCCAAGAGAAGAAAGGGTTTCATTACAGATCCTTTGGTAGATAATAATCCGATCACCATACAGGTACTTGGTATTTGTTCTGCCCTAGCGGTGACCACACAGTTACAGCCTACATTGGTCATGGCCATCTCCGTGATCTTCGTTATGGTAATGGCCAATTTGACAATCTCATTATTGAGGAATACCATTCCTTCGCGAGTGAGGATTATCGTTCAGCTTGCAGTGATTGCAACACTTGTTACTTTGGTAAATGAGGTACTAAAGGCCTTTGCATTTGATATGTATAAAGAGCTTTCAGTATTTGTTGGACTGATCATCACAAACTGTATTGTAATGGGTAGATTGGAAGCATTTGCTCTTGGTAATAAACCATATGATTCCGTTCTCGATGGGTTCGGATCTGCGCTTGGTTACTCTTGGATTATTTTAGCAGTTGCTTTCTTTAGAGAATTACTAGGATCTGGTTCGGTATTTGGCGTACCGGTATATGAAAGTATTTCCGGTTTGTTCGGGGGAGAGTTCAGTTTAGCAACCAATGGTTTAATGGTATCTCCCGTTGGGGCTTTTATCATTCTTGGATTGATTATTTGGGTGCAGCGTACCAAAACAGGTTATGTAGAACATAATTAAAAAATCATGGAATTAATCAACTTAGGAATAAAATCGATATTTATTGAAAACATGGTTTTCGCTTACTTTTTGGGAATGTGTTCCTTTTTGGCAGTTTCCAAGAAAGTAAGTACTGCACTTGGTTTGGGTACGGCGGTTATCTTTGTATTGACTGTTACGGTACCTACTAACTGGTTATTGAATGAATACATTTTGAAAGAAGGAGCCCTTTCTTGGTTAGGGGAGTCTATGGCCACTATTGATCTTTCTTTCTTAAGATTTATTATGTTCATAGCGATTATTGCAGCCATGGTACAGTTAGTTGAAATGATTGTAGAGAAATTTGCTCCGGCACTTTATGGTGCCTTGGGTATTTTCCTTCCATTGATTGCGGTAAACTGTGCTATTCTTGGAGGATCACTGTTCATGGCTACAAGAGATTATACCTTGGCTGAAGCCGGTGTTTATGGATTCGGTTCAGGCGTCGGATTTTTCCTGGCAATGGTTGCGCTCGCAGCTATCAGGGAAAAGCTAAAGTATTCGAATGTACCCAATGGGTTAAAAGGTTTGGGTATTACTATGTTATTAACCGGACTTATGGGTATTGCTTTTATGTCATTCATGGGAATTGATTTATAAATGCATGCCCTCTTAAAAAAGGAAGCCTTGAAGAATTTTCTTCAAGGCTTTCTTTTTGATTTTTAAATTAATCTTCCCATTTCCCAAATTTACCGGACTGGTAATCACGATAAGCTTGCATGATTTCCTCTTGGGTATTCATTACAAATGGACCTTGAGCTATCATTGGTTCGTTAAATGGCTTTGCATGTCCCAAAATAATTACAGCATCTTCTGTGGCTTCAAAAGCTAATTCGTCCCCATCATTATTGAATTCGATTAGATTTCTAAAAGGAATTTCTTCTCCTAAAATCTTCACTGCTCCTCGTACGATATAAAAAAAGATGTTTTCGGACGAAGAAACAGTTTTTATTATACTTGCATTCGCTTTCATGTGAACAGTACTCAAAAAGATGGGAAACAAGGTTTGAAAGGAGCCAATGTTCTGACCCCATTTTCCGGTAATCAATTGGACATTCACTTTGCCATCATCCATAGAAAACGCTGTGATTTCGTCCTTTTGTAATCCTATATACCTTGGTTCTGTCATTTTTAATTTGGCCGGTAGATTAATCCAGAGTTGAAGGATTTCAAGTGGACCGCCTTCTTTTTTGAATTTTCCCGAGGAAACTTCTGCGTGAATGAGCCCTTTTCCTGCGGTCATCCATTGTATACCGCCGGCTTCAATAACAGATTCATGTCCTCCTGAATCTTTATGCATGATATCTCCTTCAAGGATAAAAGTCACCGTTTCCATTCCTCTATGTGGATGGGGACCAAATGGAAGTCCATTATTATTGCTTGGATAATTTTGCAAGCCATGATGATTCAAGAAAATGAAGGGATCAATTTGCCTTAATTTTGGTGAAGGCATTGGGTTATATGTTATCAAATCCGCTATGGGATGATATTCTGCCTTGTGAATGGATTTAATAGTTCGCATATCTCAATTGTGTGTATATACATATAATTAAAAAAATCCCACTTTGGTTCCATTTGCTTAAAATTTAAACCAAAGTGAGATGATTTTCTAAACGCTGTAAAATGCTGTTACTTTTTCGAAAAGGTTGCGTTATTTTAGCCATGCAAGAGAAACTTCATCCGGAGCCTTCATTCTGTCTGCCAGTCTCATGTAGCGGTCGGATAAATTGGAAAGGTAATCTTGTGCTTTGGCTGCTACATCGGATAGTCCAGTAAGATTTTCAATTTTCCATTGTTTTACTAAATGTTCGATGATACGGGCATAATCCCAACCTGTATATACGCCGATTTTTTGGGTAATAGCTGAAAATTGGTCAAAGAGTGAAGGGTTATTTCCACCCTGCCCCATCAGGACTGCGGGCATCACAATCTGCTTGCGCATCATTTTTTCAAATGCCAAAATCGCTCCACTTGGATCTATTTCGAAAATCTGTGACATAAAGCTTTTGTAGGCTTTTTCATGTCTTGCCTCATCGCCTGCAATTGTTTTACATATTCTTGAGAGCACATCATCTCCAGCTTTATCTGCGAGTTTCCCTGTATTTACATGGGAAATTTTTGTTGCTCTTTCTTGGAAAGAGGTATAAATCATTGCCTGATAAGGATCTTTCTCAGATCTTGGATCAAATCCATTATAAATAAGTCTATGAATGGTCTGCTCTACTTTTTTCATATCAGCTCTTCCCGAGAGGTAAAGGTACTTGTTGAGTAAGTCACCATGTCGGTTTTCTTCGGCAGTCCAGGCTTTGGACCACTTTACCCAGCCTGAGTTACTTAAAAGGTTTCCTTCTACATTGATTCCTTCCAGCATATTGAAGTAGGTCTGGTAACTTGGTAGGGCCTCTTCGGTAATCATATTCCCAATGAGCGAAGTAATTATTGTATCTGGGATATTTGACGCCCTTTCTTGAAGTTTTTTAACTTCTTCAAAGGCATTTGGTAAGCCCATATCCGGTAAAAAATCCGAGGGTTGCCAACATTCATCCGGATCGACCAGGATGGTTTCTACAGCATGATTGACGAAGCCATCCAATTGGGAGATGACTTCCATGTTTTTCTCTAATTCGTAATTGATATTTTCTGATTTACTCATAATATTATATAGCCTTCGATTTCTTGGTTAATGATAATTACATTGAAAATTTCAGGTCATAGTACTGTAATCATATAAAGGTAGTGACAAATTATGGATATAACTCCTTAGAAACCCGATTTCTGATTTTGGTTTCTTCTTGGTTTTACTTTTTCAACACCCATAATTTTTGGTCAAAACCTTTTGGGGCTGTTTCTGCCAATCTTTTTCCTATTTTATCTAAATACATGGTATTGTACCTTAATCTGCTGATATAATTTGGAAGTTCAGGATCACCGTTCCAGCAATGTTCGGCCCTATCTCCGTACAAAACTTCCCCATTGTAGTAGGGATCACTTGTATTTTCTAAAAAGTCTTCTGTAAGATATACTGCGTTATTGAGGTAGTAATTATCCATATCTCCACAGTAGATGTGGATTTTCCCTTCTAATTTCCCTCCGATTTTTGACCAATCCCTTTCCATAATATGCCTCAGGTCATAATTTTCACGCCAATGTAATGCGACTTCTTTATTAATTTCTCCAGTGAATTTATCCCAAATGGGTTTGGGGTATCCATCAGTACCTACAGGAGAATACACTGCCTGCCAAATATCCCATTGATCTCCTGACCTGCTTTTGGTTCCGCCCAAGGCCAGCTCTTTATAATTCATGTCTCTCAACATTGAAGACACATGCCCCAAGTAATTCCTCTTTCCAACCCTTTCGGTATTCCTAAATGGGCCTTTAATGGAATAAGCGTTTTCGTCTTCATAAATATTGACAGTGGTATAAGCCCTGAAATCTATAGGATCTGGACAAGCAGCGAAGCAGGCATTATATTCGTCCGGATACATTACCTGCACGGCCAATGCTTCCCATCCTCCTGTAGATCCGCCATAGGTAAACCTGGCCCATCCTTCCCCAATACCTCTAAATTCCTGTTCTATATGAGGGATAAGCTCGTAGGTGATGGCATCTCCATAAGGTCCGATATTTTGAGAGTTAACCGCATAGCTATCGTCATAAAAAGGATTGGCGTGTTGAACTTGTATCACAATAAATTTTTGAAACTCTTGTGAAATCCACTTCAAATAAAAATCATATGCTTCCTGTTGTTGTATTTTGTTGTAACCGTAGATGTCAAATCTAGGGCTATATTCCTCCTCTAAATCCTCATCCGGTGGTATTGTTCTGAATCCATCGAAATCAGAAGGGAAATGTCCATGGTAAATCATGAGCGGATAATATTCATCAGGGTTGTTTTCAAAATCCCGTGGAAGCAGCACATGAGCCCCCAAATACATATCTCTGCCCCAGAATTCGGATAATAAGTCACTTTTTATTTTTATATGTTTGATGAACTCGGTGTCGTCTGGCTCGACTACAGGAGGGTTTATTTGGTCAATCTTTAATGAAAAATCTGATTTTCCATCCCAATAGATTTTCACTGGTTTGCTAAAAATATTCCCAGGTGTGCGATTCCATTGCCGTCCTTCCCATTGATCCATTGGCATTTTGATTCTGTATCCATCAGCCCTATCAAAAGTTTCATATTTTATCACATAAGCCTGTACCCAATATTCACCATTTGGGATATCCTCCCAAGAAGCTATTGGGTATCCAAATGCATTTAAATCAAATAAAAAGTCTTCACCTTCCCTATAATCCTCAAAATCCACTCCGATCACCTGTGCAGAAGTAGCATCATCGTTGATGGCAAATCTGGGTTCCGTCTTCTCATTGTGGTGAAAAATCAGCAGAAGCCTACCGTCCTTAAGTTCAGATTGAAATTCCGGTGCAAGGGATATGGTTATTTTGGGTGTTTGGTTTGACTGACAGCTAATGAGGAATAAGCTCGCTAAGAATATGATGAAGCGCATAGTTTTTTCTTTTGAAGATACTTAAAATCACAACGATAAGAAATTCCAATTTCTAATTTATTCAAATAAGCTCATGTATTTACAGCGAAAATTATTACCGTTCATAAATCTTAAAATGATTGAATTAGATGAAAGGGTTATTTTGTAATTCTAACAGGACAATTATGAAAAAAAACATTTACAGTATCCTAATTCTTGGCCTTCTTTTGGCCTGTCAACCAAATTCGGGAGATATTGATTATACTGCTCTTTCAGATGATGAAAGACTTGAAGTAGCTAAGGAACTTGCCCAAAATACAATAATTGTGGATGGGCATATGGATCTGCCTTTCCGAATGTACAATATGGGACACGATATGAGGGGAGAGGTTTTTGATTTTGTAAGCAAAAGTACTGAGGGAAATATCGATTATGTCAGGGCCAGGGAAGGAGGGGTAGATGCGCCCTTTATGGCCATTTATATACCTGCGTCCTATCAGGAAACAGGAGGAGCAAAAGGGCTTGCTGATACTTTAATTATGATGGTTGAAAGAATGGTTGATACTTGGCCTGACAAATTGGCCTTAGCCAGATCACCCGAGGATATTGAGAACAATTTCAAAAGCGGCATGCTATCCTTGCCCATGGGAATAGAAAATGCAGCAGCCATAGAAGATGACCTTTCCAATATTGAGTATTTTTATAACAGGGGTATAAGGTATATGACATTGACCCATGGCAAAGATAACCTTGTCGGAGACTCTTCCTATGACGATGCAGAGACGCACGGAGGTTTGAGTGATTTTGGTAAAGAAGTAGTTTTGGAAATGAACCGACTGGGAATGATTGTTGATGTTTCCCACATAACTGATAAAACTTTTTTTGATGTTGCCTTAATCTCCAAGGCTCCTATTGTAGCCACTCACAGTTCTGCGAGGAAATTTACTCCAGGTTTTGAGAGGAATGTTTCGGATGAAATAATTAAGAAAATAGCAGAAAAGGAAGGCATGGTGATGATAACGTTCGGAGGCAGTTTCTTAGATCAGGAATATTCAGATGCCAATGCAGCGATTCGGGCACATGTTCAGGAGTGGTTAAAGGAAAATAACCTTAGCTACAGAGACGAAGCGGCGCAAGCATATATAAGGGAATATGCTGCCGATAAGAAGCCAGTCGTCCATGTTTCCAAAGTGGTTGATCATATTGACCATGTGGTGAATTTAGTGGGGGTTGATTATGTAGGCCTCGGCTCTGATTTTGACGGAGTAGGTGATACTTTACCCGAAGGATTAAAGGACGCTTCTATGTATCCCAATATAATTGCCGAGTTATTGAAAAGGGGCTATGCTATAGAAGATATTGAGAAAATTTGCTACAAGAACTTCTTTAGGGTTTGGCAGCAAGTCAACGCTATTGCAGAAAATTGATGTATTAAATCTAGCATATGATTAAGCTTTCAGCTTGTTCTAGATGTTCGCTGCAGGAATTATGAAGTTTACAATCCAAGCCTATTCCTAATTAAAGTTTACGCAACAAAAAAGTGGAAAAGCCAAGACGGCAAAGTCTTGGTTTTTTAATGAACTAATTCTTTGAATTTGCTTTCTTTAGCGTATTGATAGTTTCCTTGATCAGTTTTTGGATTTTTTCAAAGGCCCTATAATTCTCATTTTGTTTTATTTCCTCAAAGCCTTCCACCGAGGCACAAGCATCTGCCAAATCATTAAAATCCAAATTAAGGGCAACTCCTTTCATAGCATGACAGGATTGCTTTACGGCCTTGAGGTCGTTATTTTCGAGGTTTGTTAATAATTCCTCCTGAATTTTTTCAATGTTTTGGAGGCTGACCTTTACCAATTCATGAAAAAATTTAGGATCGGAATTTTTGAATTCTTCCAATTTGGACAAAACTTTCTTTTCATCTCCTTTTTCTGAAATACCCAGATATTTATCCAGCATTCCCTGAATATCAGCCACTACTACAGGTTTGGATAAATAATTATCCATACCTACTTCCAGGCATCGGTCATATTCTCCTTTGACTGTACCCGCAGTCAATGCAACTATAGGTACTCTTTCACCATTTTGCTCGATATTTCTTATGGCAATAGTAGCTTCATAGCCACTCATTTCGGGCATTTGGATATCCATAAATATCATTGATGGAGCCTCTTCTTGAAACAAGGTTACCGCCTCTCTTCCATTTTTAGCTTCCAGTATTTTGGCTTTTGGGAGAAGATTTTTCACAATGGTTTTTGCCAAAAGCATATTTACCGGATTGTCATCTACCAACAATATTTTATTAAGGGTTTCTTCTTTGATTTGGGGTTGGGATTTTATGCTTTCTTTTTTCTTTATCGACGCATTTTCTTCTTCAGCATTTGCAATAGGTAAGGATATCAAGAATGAAAATGTACTGCCTTTTTCTAATGCGGTTTTAAGTTGAAGTTGGCTGTTCATCAACTGTAAAATTTTATTGCTTATGGTGAGTCCCAAGCCAGTGCCTCCATACTTTCTCGTGGTGGAATTATCTTCTTGAGCGAAAGCTTCGAAAATGATTTTTTCTTTTTCTTTAGAGATGCCAATACCTGTATCAGAAACGGCAATCTCCAAATTGATGCTTTTATTATCATTTGTCAATCCCCTACTTTTGATAAATAATGCTATGGTGCCTTCATGTGTGAATTTAGCCGCATTGCTTAGAAGGTTTATCAACACCTGCTTTAGTCTTGTTTTATCCACCAAAATATAATCTGGAATTTCACCACTTATGTTGAGTTCTAATTGGATATCTTTTCCTTCTAGGGAGGGTTCGATCAATTTAAGCGTTTCAGAAGCCAGTTTTTCCAAGTCAGTGGGGGTAGGACTCAGTTCAAGTTTTCCAGCTTCAATTTTTGAGAAATCCAGGACATCTGTAATTATTTCTAATAGGAGATTACCAGATTGAATAATGGATTTTATAAACTCTCTTTGTTGTGCATCTAAATTGGTTTTTAGCAAAAGGTCGGAAAAACCAATCACACCATTGAGCGGCGTTCTTATTTCATGACTCATATTTGCCAAAAATTCAGACTTTGCAACACTCGCCTCTTTGGCTTGTTGCATGGATACCCTTAGATTTTGCTCCATATTTTTCCGCTCAATGGCATTGGAAATACTTTCGGCAAATGATATCAATAAGGCGGTTTCTGCTTCGCTCCATTCTTTGTCTTTTTGGCAATCATCGAATCCTACAAATCCCCAAAATTTCTTCTCAACGAAGATTGGAATCAATAGTATTGATTTGATACCTTGGCTCTCTAATAGCCCCCTTAAACCTTCGTCTTCAATTTGGCTTACTACGTTGAAATACACCTCATTATCAAGGAGAAATTTCATGGATTCTCCAAAAACACTGATGGGAAGGTTCTGTAATTCAGGATTGTCAATTTCGGGGGGAACACCCAAAGCACTCCATTCGAATCGTTGGGAACTGTAGTAATAGCCCTCATCATCAATACTGTTCTCAAAGAGATATGCCCTGTCCGCTCCTGCTCCGTCTCCTAGGATAGTAATGGCCTTCTGTGTTGCTTTTCTGAAGTCGGCATTCGACAGTAATTCTTTTGTAGCGAAAGCAATGGAGGTGAGCATTTTTTCATTTCGAAGTAATGAGGTATTGATGCTCTGTAGTTTTTGCTCATTGGCGCGGATCCTTTCTTCTGCTTGTTTTTGGGGGCTAATGTCTCTAAAGAAGAGATATTGCGTGTTTTTAACATTGTCTTCGTCTCCTTGGGTGATTTTTTTTAAGAAGGCCATATAGTACCTCCCGTCTTTCTCAAGTGTAAACTCAATAAGTTTTTTTGGCGGAGTAGGCAGAAAAAGATCTGCCAGTTCAGGCCAGTTCAACTGAATTTGTTGGATGTTATTGAATTTTTTCTTTGGGAAAATGGAAGACAGTATTTTTTCACCGGTTTTATTCTGTGCGATAATTTCCCCACCCTCTTCGATGATCAAAATACCATCTGATAAGTTTTCAAAAATCGTCTTAAAAGCAATTGGATTGATCCTGAAAAGCCTGTATTTGAACAATGCCCAGAAGAAGAGGATTCCGCTTAATGCCAGAAAGAAAGGGACAGGGTCCAGTCCAAAGGGGTAGAATCCAAAAACCATGAGGATGTAAGCCAACCAGGGGATGAATGTTCCCAATAGCATAATCAAAACTTGTCCACGATAGATTGAGGGGACCGAAAAAAACATTCTGATTAATAAAATATTTGCAATTATTATCAAAACGGTATTGAAACCTGCGTACATCCAATGGAGAAAAGCGGGAGTTACCGAAACAGAAGAAAAATAGGTATTGTGCTTGGAAGAAATTTCTTTGTAGAAGAAATGGTGCAGATCATTGGTCAATGCCATGATTAGAAAAAAAGTTGCTATTCCAAACAACAGGTAAATCCAACTCCTTGTAATATAATTGGAGCGATCTGAATATTTTAGGACAAAGAGCAATAAAAAAGGAGTAATGAATACTCCTCCCAGAAATTCTAACTTATAAAAAAGCTTAATGGTTTGTGCATTGGCCCCTAACAATTCAACCCCATAAAAAAAAGAATAGAAAAAACAGGCAGTGACTAGATAAATGAAATAATTTTCACCCTGGACATGGGGTTTTTTAGTCGATAAAAGAATTAAAGTCAGGAATATGCCACTGGCTAAAAATACAGGGAGAGCGTATGGGTTATAAGCAAGCTGAAGGTCCATATTTAATAGGTTCACAAAGCAAATTAATATTTATCTTCTTAAATTAGAGGAAAATATATAGTAAAAATAGAAATATTAATTTCTCCAAGAAATTAAATTTTAATTTATTCAATACTACAGAATTAATGATTAAAAAATAAATAAACTAAAACCTTTTATTATGAAAAGTCTCCGATTTATTGCACTCATGTTTTTTATTTTTTCAACCTCAAATGTCCT
>NZ_SLAP01000149.1 GCF_007126775.1 Cecembia sp.
ATTTGTTTTTTGACAGAAAGTATTAATTATCCAATTTAAAATAAGTTTTTTTTGGTTTGATTAAGACATAAAATAAAAACAGTTAAAGATTTGTTTTTTATCCCAAACATGGCTTCTTTTGTTCAAAATCTCACTTTTATGGTTGTATTCTTTACTGTACTCACGGCATTTCTGATAGGTTTTTTATCAATGCCGATTTTAATTAGTGCTTTTAAGAAAATGAGGGTTATGGATAAACCGGGAGGCCGGAAGATCCATAAGGATGATACACCATCGATGGGAGGGATTGTGATTGTCTTTTCAGTATTGCTTACCGCATTTCTTTGGTTGGATATTTACAACTTGGTTGAGATCCGTTATGTGATAGCGGCCCTTGCCCTGATGTTTTTTGTGGGGCTTAGGGATGATTTGGTGGAGCTTTCTCCCTTTCAAAAGTTAGGCGGGCAGTTTGTGGCCACATTTATGGTGGTGTTTATGTCTGATATCAGAATTACTGGATTGTACGGCCTATTTGGGGTTTATGACTTGCATATAGGAATCAGTTATGCCTTGACTTTTATTGCCATTATAGGATTGACCAATGCATTCAATTTGATTGACGGACTGGATGGCCTTGCAGGAAGTATCAGTGTGCTGACTTTTGGATTCCTAGGTTGGTGGTTTATGACCATTGGCATGGAATCTTTTGGGCTGTTTTCATTGATCTTGATGGGCTCTGTGCTGTCTTTTTTAGTATTCAACTGGCACCCTGCCAAAATCTTTATGGGTGATACAGGTTCATTGAGTCTGGGATTTGCTCTGTCTATTTTGACCATTCTTTTCATTGATGTGAATGGGCACTTGCCCAATGTCAATCCCTGGAAATTCAATGCTCCTATCGCTTCAGGCATCGCATTGATGATTGTGCCGATTTATGATACGGTCAGGATATTTGCCAGAAGAATCAGAAGGGGACGTTCGCCATTTGCTCCGGACAAAAACCATGTACATCATTTTCTTATGCGAATGGGATTAGGTCATGATAGGGTGGCGATTACTTTGGGAGTAGTCAAATGTTTTTTCATAGCCCTGATGTTTATTGGAGCAGCCTATTCCGATTACCTGATGTTGCCATTGATTCTTTTTACAGCGGTGCTTTTTGGCGCCCGCTTGGATGCAGTGACCTTGAAGCGGGTGAGGGAAAATGTGAAAAACGCCCCTCCTGTACTTCAGCAAAAACCTGGACGGGTAAAGCACAAACCTGTGATTTCGAAGCCGGTTACAGAAAGCATGCATATGTCTAATAATTAATTCCGGATACAATTTCCCGGAAAACGGGGATTGTCTTTCCTTACATTTTTTATTCCTGCACTAAGATTCCTTTTTCTCCGTTCAAAATCACTAACTTTGCAGCCAAATTGGAATGCAAGTGAAAGCGAGAACATTAAAAAAAGACAAAGTCAACATAGTCACCATGGGTTGTTCAAAAAACCTGGTGGATTCAGAGGTATTGTTGACCCAGTTAAAAGGCAATGGCATAGAAGCCAGCCACGAGTCCGGCAGTAAGGACAACAATATCATCATCATCAATACCTGTGGCTTTATTGACAATGCCAAGCAGGAATCCATAGATACCATATTACAGTACGTAGATGCCAAGGAACGGGGTGTGGTGGACAAGGTGTATGTCACCGGTTGCCTTTCTCAGCGCTACAAAGACGATTTGGAAAAGGAAATCCCTCAGGTAGATGCTTATTTTGGCACCAGAGACTTGCCTGCTTTGCTCAAGAAGTTCAAAGCGGACTATAAGCAGGAGTTGGTGGGAGAGCGTTTGCTTACCCATAATGCCCATTATGCCTATATGAAGATCTCGGAAGGCTGCGACCGTCCTTGTTCTTTTTGTGCCATTCCACTGATGCGTGGCGGACACATTTCCCGTCCAATAGAAGAGTTGGTCAAAGAGGCGCAGCACAAAGCGGCCAATGGAACCAAGGAACTCTTATTGATAGCCCAGGACTCGACCTACTATGGTTTGGATCTGTACAAAAAAAGGAAGTTGGCAGATCTGATGCGTGCCCTTTCGGATGTGGAGGGGATCGAGTGGATAAGGCTACATTATGCTTTTCCTACGGGTTTTCCTATGGATGTAATTGAAGTAATGAAGGAAAGGCCCAATATCTGTAATTACCTTGATATTCCCTTACAGCATGGTTCCACCTCTGTTTTGAAGACCATGCGAAGAGGTACCACCAGGGAAAAGCAGGAGGAACTCATACATTCTATCAGGGATTTGATTCCGGAAATAGCCATAAGGACCACTTTGATTGCGGGGCACCCGGGTGAGGGAGAGGCCGAGTTTCAGGAGATGGTGGATTTTGTGGAAAGAATGAAGTTTGAAAGGTTGGGTGTCTTCACTTATTCCCATGAGGAAAATACCCATGCTTTTACACTTGAGGACAGTATCCCGGAGGAAGTCAAGCAGGAGCGCGCGAATTATTTAATGGAAATTCAGGAGCAGATTTCCTATGATCTTAACCAGGAGAAAATAGGCAAGACTTTCAAAGTGCTGATTGATAAAAAGGAGAACGGTTTTTTTGTGGGCAGGACGGAGTATGATTCTGTGGAGGTGGACAATGAGGTGTTGATTGACGCATCCAGGCATTTTTGCAGAATTGGGGATTTTGTAGCGGCAAGGATTACGGAAGCCACTGAATTTGACCTTTATGGGGATGTGATTTGATATAATGTAATAGAAGACTGAGGGACCGAGAGCGGGGGATAGTTTAGGGGTTTAAGGCTTAAGGAACCGTCATGCTGAGATCTCAACATTTGGGAAAATGTACAGAAAGGGTAATGACATCACTTGATCCGTCATCTTGAAGGAGGAACGACTGAAAGATCCCCTTAATCTTAGGGGATACTTCACTACGTTCAGTGGGACGCCTAATGTTGTCATTGGTAGCGAGGCACTGCCTGTCCCGCAAGCTCCGGTATCATTGACAGGTAAGAGTAACCGTCACCCTGAGTGAAGCGAAAGCCTGCCCCGATGCTTTCGGGGGGTCTCCCAAAATAGAGGGGATGCTTCACCTCCGCAAGCTCCGGTATCATTGACAGGTAAGAGTAACCGTCACCCTGAGTGAAGCGAAGGGTCTCCCATAATAGAGGAGATACTTCTCCCGAATTACTCGGGATCAGTATGACGCGCAATTTTGTCATTACCCTTTCTGTAAATACCAACTTTTAAAATATCAGCATGACATTTCAATAACTGTCATTTCTTTTTCTGGACATTACCTAAATGTTAAAATCTACTATTGACAAAACCAAACTTCAGCCTTGTAACATTCTTGTTTTTTACGGAGTCTTCATTCCTGATATCTCATTCTTCATCTCCCCTCACGCTTCATTATTCACATCAATTTAACTTTACTTCTGCGGAATTTTTAAAATGCATGTTTTAAATTGGGGAAAAAAACATACCATGAAGCAAAATTCCCTGATTCTTATATGCGCCTTATTTACCATGAACCTACAAGCCCAAATTACCTACGACCTGCAAGGCCACCGTGGTTCCCGGGGTATAATGCCTGAGAACACCATTCCTGCCATGATCAAGGCTTTGGATTTAGGTGTTACCACCTTGGAGCTTGACCTGGCCATTACCAAAGATGGAGAGGTGATCGTTTCTCATGAACCCTGGATAAATCCGGCCATTTGCCTGGATCAGGAAGGGATGGAAATCTCCCCAAATGACCGCTCCCATAATATTTATACGCTTACCTATGCAGAGGTACTGCGATATGATTGTGGAAGCAAGTTCCATGCAGGTTTCCCCCAACAGGTAAAATTTCATGTAACCAAACCCAGATTAAGCGATTTAATTGATGTAGTAGAGAAGTATGTTTCGGATTTTGGACTTCCTGCGCCCTATTACAATATAGAGATCAAGAGTATGCCGGAGGGCGATGGGGTCTATCATCCCGCACCTGCGGCTTTTTCAGATAAGGTAATCAGTCTTTTGGTAGAGAAACTCAGCCCAGAGCGCTTCAACATCCAATCTTTTGATTTCCGCGTGCTTCAGTATCTGCATGAGGCCTATCCTGCCATTACATTGGCCATGTTGGTAGAACATGCCGGAAAATCCGAAGAACAACTTGCTGAATTGGGCTTCGTTCCCCGGATTTATTCGCCTTATTTCCCTGCATTGACTTCTCAAATTGTAGCCGATTTGCATGCCAAAGGGATGAAGGTGATTCCATGGACTGTAAACAATGCAGAAAAAATGCAAGAACTCCTGGACATGGGAGTGGATGGGATCATTACGGATTATCCTAATCTTGCTCCAAAGCAATAAAGGAATGTTTTTTACCATATAGTCACAATTGCCCATATAGAAAAAGATCTTACGGGGTTTCCGGTGTCATCCGTTGCGCTTACAGCAGTTAAATAAGGAATACAAAATTCCTATCGGAATTGCAATTACCAAACAGCAGATCCACAAGGGGAAATCTATGATGCCATGTGGTGGAAAATCAAAATTTCAAAAACCCTACCAGCATAATCAAAAACCCTACCGCCCTATTCAAGACACCATATCCCTATGTTTTAGCTCACTCCTATACTAAAATGAACCTAGTATTGAATCCCTCCTTCTTTTCCCAAATAAAATTTCTATTTTTACCCGCCGAAAATCATCAATCAAATGACAATAGTAGAAGTTACTACGCCCCTTCAAGAAAGAGAATTTTTAGAAATGGCTGTCAGGCTTTACAAGAATGAAAAAAACTGGATCAGACCTTTGGACAAGGATATTCAGGGAATTTTCCAGCCAGAGAGCAACAAACTTTTCAAAATTGGCGGAAAAGCCAGGCGTTGGTTGCTACAGAATTCAAAGGGTGAAACCATAGGCAGGATTGCTGCCTTTCTACATCCCAAATGGAAAGAAAAACAACCTACTGGTGGAATAGGGTTTTTTGAATGCATTGAAAACCAAGAGGCAGCCTTCCAACTGTTTGATACGGCCAAAACATGGTTGGTGGAAGAGGGGATGGAAGCCATGGATGGTCCTGTCAACTTCGGAGAGAGGGATAAGTGGTGGGGTTTATTGGTTGAAGGCTTTTCACCTCCCAATTACAATATGCCCTGGAACTTTGCCTATTACAGGGATTTTTTCGAAGCTTATGGTTTTCAGATATACTTCAAGCAATTTACCTATATGCGTCCGGTACAGGGCTCGGGTTTTGATGCCAAACTTATAGAACGCGCCAATGGAATATTAAAAAATCCCGATTTCCAATTTAGACACATGAAGGGCAGGGAATTAAAGGAAAAAGCGGCCCAATACTTTATGGAAGTATACAACAAGGCTTGGGCCAGGCACATGGGTAAGACACTTTCCCTGAAAGAAACCCAATTGATGTTTAAGAAGATGAAACCTATAATGGATCCCCGGTTGATTTATTTTGGATTTCATAAGGGTGAACCCATTTCCTTCTTTATCAATATTCCCGAAATCAACCAGATTTTCAAATATGTGAATGGCCAATTGGACCTGATTGGGAAAATCAAATTCCTTTGGAATAAAACCTTCAATCCACCCAATAAAATGCTAGGCTTGGTTTTTGGAGTGATTCCTGAATTTCAGGGAAAAGGAGTGGATTCAGCCATGATCATGGCTTATAATGAAACCTTTGCTAAGTACGATTCCTTTCCTTACAAAACAATAGAATTGAATTGGATAGGGGATTTTAATCCGAAAATGATGCGGGTCTGTGAACAGATAAATGCCAAGGTTTTCAAAACGCACCATACTTATCGTTACCTTTTTGATAGGGAAAAACCTTTTGAAAGGCACAAGGTATTTGATTGATATTACTTTGTACCAAGTACTATCCGCCACAGACAAATTTTACCAAGTAAAAGGTACTGTATAAGTAAGTAGGGGAGTGATTGAAATTGGATTGTTGAAAAAGTTTTCTAAACAATTACAACTTCCTTTAAAGGACAATAGATATTAAACCGACTAGTAATAAAGATATAGCATAAAACATGAAAAAATACGACGTTACAGGCATTGGCAATGCATTGGTAGATATAGAATTTAAAGTGACAGACCAGTTTTTCTGGGACAACAAGGTGGAAAAAGGCCTCATGACCTTGGTGGATGAGGAAAGACAGAATGCCCTGATGGCGGTGATCAATACGGAAGAGGCCAAAAAACAGTGTGGTGGTTCAGCGGCCAATACAGTAATTGCCCTGAGCCAGTTTGGGGGCAGCTCCTATTATTGTTGTAAAGTAGCCAATGATGCATTGGGCCATTTTTACCTGGAAGACCTAAAAAATTCTGGTGTAGACAATAGCTTGGAAGGTAAGATCCCCGAGGAAGGAATTACGGGTAAGTGTTTGGTCATGGTGACAGAAGACTCAGAGCGCACCATGAATACTTTTTTGGGAATCACCCAGAACTTTTCCGTTCAGGACATCAATGAATGGGCAATAAAAGATTCACAATACTTGTTTATTGAAGGCTATCTGGTAACATCAGCCAATGGAAAACAAGCCATGTTACATGCCAAGAAAACTGCTGAGCAGGCTGGAACCAAGGTGGCGTTGACCTTTTCAGATCCTGCAATGGTCAAATACTTCAAGTCAGGTTTTGAGGATGTGATAGGTCCCAGTGTAGATCTTTTGTTTGCCAATGAAGAAGAGGCCATGCTTTTTACAGGTAAGGACAATTTGGCTGAGGCACGTGAGGAAATGAAAAAAGCTGCCAAACATTTTGTGATTACCCAAGGGAAAAACGGTGCGATGATTTTCGATGGAGACACCTTTATCGATATTGAGCCATATAAAACAGTTGCCATCGACAGCAATGGGGCTGGAGATATGTTTGCAGGCGCATTTATGTATGGTATTACCAATGGACACAGTTATGCGTCCAGTGGAAAGCTGGCTTCTATGGCCAGTTCCAAAATCGTGAGTCAGTTTGGTCCCAGACTGCAATGGCATGAAGCCAAGGAGATTTTGGGCAGATTGAACCCATAATTGCTAATGACCAAGGATTTGTTGGGTATCTTTATAAAATTTAAAAAATGGGTTCAAATTAATGGCTAGACTGTTTGGGATGAAAAATCCAGGACAGTTAAGATTTATTTTTTATTTTTTTATTAAATTTCAACTATGAACCGAAAAGAGATAATTATTCATGTATTGATACTTTTGGGGATTGTCCTGGGCGTCAATTGGGGTAAGGCCTTGGATCTTCAGGATAGTGTTTCCCAGGAAATTTTATGGCTTGTCATCTGGCCTGGAGAGAACTTTATTCATATTGTATTTCTTTTTATGTTGATGAATGTCTTCAACAAAGGGAAGTTAGGGCAAAAAGATTTATTGATTACCTATGGATTGCTTTTACTCAATATATACTTCCAGGTTTTGTTGCTTACCGCTGGACCCATTTGGTCCAAATTCATATACCTGACCTTGGGAGCTTTATGCCTATGGTTTTTTTATCTGCCCATGTTTATGAAATACCGGATATCAAAGGATCCAAGCGTATTTATAGGACCAAAAGCCGGGTAATTGCCTGAGTAAAAGATCAAATCCTCAATTTTTTAAATGTAACCGTCTAAAAATTAATGAGTTGTAATTTATCCGTTTAAGTTAAGGCAATTATTTGACTTTTTAGGTCAGATTGATTTAGATTGCATAGAACATTAGTTTTAACCTATAAATGCATTAGCTTATGGATCTTTTCAAAAACAAATTCTTATTGATAGTATTGGTAGGAGTAGTGATTTTCGGATTGCTTTTGGCACTGAATTGGACGGAGTTTGTAGAAGGTTGGGAAAGTGTCAACTGCGATTGACCTTAATTGGATTCCTGAAACTGTAAACCGGATTTTGAAAACATGGATGAAACAAAGCCAAATTCCAGGTTTTTGATAATCTGGTTTTAGAGAAATACAAAGATATATTATCAGGGTGTTGAAAATCAATATTTTATATCGATTAAGATGTTATTATTCGTTAAAAACCTAGGTGATTCTTGGATAAAAACATTTCTGGCAATATTTTCGAATGTTTTAGTCGTAGAAAAGAAAGGATATTCTTTTTTTTTGTCCGATTATGGACAAATAAACAAAACATGCTTAAAAAGAGTAAAACATAATATAAAACCTAATTATATTCATATATGAGAAAATTGATCTTTTCGCTGGGACTGGCATTTTGTTTTGCCTTTGCTGTTTCAGCCCAGAACCGAATTGAATTCAAGGAATTTACCTTGGATAACGGTTTACATGTAATCATGCATCAGGACAACAGTACGCCTATTGTGGCAGTATCTGTACTTTATCACGTGGGTTCAAAAAATGAAAGTCCTGACAGGACTGGTTTTGCACACTTTTTTGAGCACCTACTGTTTGAAGGAACTGAAAATATTCCTAGAGGAGAGTATATGAATAAAATTCAGTCCATAGGAGGTACTTTGAATGCCTTTACATCCAATGACATAACTTATTATTATGAAATTGTTCCTTCCAATCAGTTGGAAACTGCCCTCTACATGGAGTCTGAGCGGATGTTGCATCCTAAGATTGATGAAATCGGTGTAGATACACAAAGAGAGGTGATCAAAGAAGAAAAGAGGCAAGTGTACGATAACCGTCCATATGGCACCATTTTGCCGGAGACCATGAAGCGTGCTTTTTCCCAGCATCCCTATCAGTGGCCGGTAATCGGTTCCATGGAGCATCTTGACGCTGCAAGATTGGAGGAGTTTATGGCTTTTCATAAAGCGTATTATGTGCCCAATAATGCTACTTTGACCATCGCTGGGGATATTGACTATGAGCAGGCAGAGCAGTGGGCCAGGGCATATTTTGAAGAAATACCCAAAGGTCCATCAGAATTTTACAGACCTGATATCAAAGAACCGGTGAAGACGGCTGAGATCAGGGATATCATTTATGACAATATCCAGATTCCTGCCATCATTCAGGCCTATAATCTTCCCCCTAAAAACCATCCGGACGCTTATGCCATGTCCATGTTATCCACTTACCTTACAGGTGGTAACTCTTCCTTGATGACCAAGGAACTGGTGGATAAGCAACAAAAAGCTTTGGCTGTTGCGGCTATTCCACTCGATTTGGAAGATGGAGGCGTTTTTCTAATGTATGGAATTACCAATATGGGAATAGATCCCAAAGATTTGGAAGCCGAAATTGATATGCTTTTGACCAAAGTACAGGAAGAAGGGATTTCTGAAAGGGATTTTCAGAAGTTGCAGAATATCATAGAAAATAATTTGGTAAGCCAAAACAGTTCTATGGCAGGGATTGCGCAAAACTTGTCACAGGCAAGGGTATTTTTTGGGGATACAGACTACATCAATCAGGAGTTAGCCTTTTACCGCAAGGTAAATAAAGAAGACCTGCAGCGTGTGGCCAATAAATACCTCAACCAGGAAGGTCGGGTAGTGCTGTATTATTTACCGAAATCTGAAGAAGTCACAGAGTAATTTTTATGAAGTAAAAAATTAAGAGCTATGAAAAAAAGTATCCTATACCTGATGACCTTTCTATTGGTCCAAACAGGATTTGCACAAATAGACAGGTCCAGCTACCCAGAACCGGCTCCGGCCAGAGAAATCAAATTGGGCAACGCCGATTCTTTCGTTTTACCCAATGGTTTGAAAGTATTTGTAGTAGAAAATAATAAACTCCCAAGGGTGGCCTTTTCTTTGGTGCTTGAGAGGGACCCAATTTTGGAAGGGGATAAATCCGGTATGCTCGGTATGGTTGGAGAAATGCTGACCGGTGGCACTACCAACAGAACCAAGGACGAACTTGATGAAGAGGTGGATTTTATTGGGGCATCCCTTTCTGCAGGTTCCACTTCTTTGTTTGCCTCCTCATTGAAGAAGCATCAGGAGAAAGTATTGGAATTGATGAGTGATGTTTTGTATAATCCTATTTTCCCACAGGAAGAATTGGATAAACTGAAAAAACAGGCCATTTCCGGCCTTGCAGCAAGTAAAGATGATCCCAATTCAATATCTTCCAGATTGGCTTCTACCCTGAATTATGGAAAATCCCATCCTTATGGAGAAAATGAAACCGAAGCCACTATCAATAATATTGCGGTGGAAGACATCCAAGCTTATTATAACACTTATTTTAAACCAAATATTGCTTATTTGGCAATAGTAGGAGATATCAATAAGGCTGAAGCAGAGGCCTTGGTCAACAAATACTTTGCGCAATGGGAGCAGGGAGATGTCCCTTCCAAGGAATATGCCATGCCTGCACCACCTGCAGAAAACAAAGTAGCATTGGTGGACAGGGCAGCTTCTGTACAGTCCGTGGTCAATATTACTTATCCTATGGAAATGAGTCTGTCTGATGAAGATTACCTGGCCACGAGGGTATTGAATTATATTTTGGGTGGAGGTTCTTCTTCCAGGCTTTTTATGAATCTTCGTGAAGATAAAGGCTACACCTATGGCGCATATTCTTCTATAGGGGCAGACAAATTGGTGACCAGTTTCAGGGCCAATGCCAGCGTCAAGCAGACTGCTACAGATTCTGCCATTCATGAGATGGTTTATGAAATCAGAACCTTAAGGGATAATGGCATTACAGCGGAAGAATTGGAGGCTGCTAAGGCAAATCTCAGTGGGTCTTTTGGAAGATCTCTTGAAAGTCCATCTACCATTGCCAACTTTGCTATCAATACCCAAAGGTATAAGTTGCCTGAAGATTTCTACACTTCTTATCTCCAACGCCTGAGTGCACTTACAGTAGAAGATATCAATGCTTCTGCAAAAAAATACTTGAAGCCGGATAATATGTACATAACGGTTGTAGGAAATGGTACCGTGATTCAGGAAAGTCTGATGGCTTTTGGTGAAGTAAACCGGTTTACCAATGTTGGTGAGCCTGAAAAGCAAATTGCCATGGAAGAAGGCATGACTGCTGCCGCGGTTTTGGCCAGGTATTTTGAAGTTATTGGAGGTAAATCCAAGGTGGAGGCTATCAAAACCTCTAAAATGGAAGCAGTTGCAGAAATACAGGGCATGAAATTGAATATGTCTTATGTATATGATGAAACAGAAGGCAAGTTTTCAAATAAGGTATCGATGATGGGCAATGTGGCTTCGCATGTTGTGGTGAAAGATGGAAAGGCCACTGTTACTGGCATGGGCAATAGCCAAGAGCTCAACGACGAACAGTTTGAAGCTGTAAAAATGAGTATGTTCATTTTTCCTGAATTGCACTTTGAGGATTTGGGGTATTCTGTAGAGTTACAGGGAATACAAGACCTTGAAGGAGAGGAAGCATATAAAATTTTAGTTTCCAATCCTACAGGAACCTCTCAGTTAAATTATTACAGTGTGGCCTCAGGTCTTAAAATCAAGACAGAAAGCCAGGAAAATGGAGATATGATTTACACAGACTACGAAGAGGTAGATGGGGTCCTTTATCCCATGATGATGACCATGAAATCACCCATGATTCCTATGCCGCTTGAATCCAAAGTCGAGAAGATTCAATTCAATGTTGAGGTTACAGAAGAAGATATGAAATAATCTGAAATAAAAGGGAGAATTTTCTCCCTTTTATTTCTATTTTTGATAGGTTATAACTTAAGCAAGATAAAATGAAAAAATTTTTAATTCCTTTTTTTGCACTCTACTTCTGCTTGTTATGGGTAGGGGAGAGTAAAGCAAATGTGGATCATGCGCCACTCTCAGAAGATGCCAATGACCCGAAAGAAGTGATAGCCCGCTACATAGAGGCAGTAGGGGGAAAAGAAAATGTTGCCAAGATCAAAAACTCAGTGATGACCATGGAAGCAGAAATGCAGGGGATGAGCATTCAGATCAAAGGTATTTCTGATCAAGAAAACAGCCGCCTTTTGCAGGAGACTATCGTTATGGGCAATGTGGCGTCAAAAACTGTCTTGGCCAACGGCAAAGGTAAGATCACAGCCATGGGGCAGGAAAATGATATTCCTGAAGAAATGCTTTCCATGATGAAGGCGCAGACCTATGTTTTTCCAGAGGAGCATTATGAAGAGATGGGTTATACCTTGGAACTTCAAGGCACAGAAGATCTTGACGGAGAAGAGGCGTATCGCTTGGTGATTACTGCACCTAACGGTGTCAAAACGGTAGAATACTATTCTGTGGGATCCGGACTAAAGTTAAGAACCAGTTCTGATGCAACAGGAGATATTACTTACAGTGATTACAAGGAAATAGATGGTGTGAAATTCCCTATGAAAATGAGCATCAGCAATCCCATGATGCCTTCTGCGCTTGAAACCAAAGTTGTTTCGATCGCATTTAACCAAGAGTTATCCGATGAAGATTTTAAATAATCTTAAGTAATTAATAAAAAAGGGCCAATTTTGGCCCTTTTTTATTCTAAGATTTTTCAATACCATGACCTTTTTTGAAACCGGAATAGGCACTATATTTTCTAGATCACTTCACACAAGTCATTACGGGCTAAATACTTGATTATTTTGTGTTTTGAAAGATTTCCGGTTGCTTTGGGGAAACCCCATCCATCATCCAGGTTTCATCAGTCCTGAACACTGCTTTTTACAAGGACCAAGAGCCAGACACTAGATCAGTTTGGAGAAAGTTCAGCTTATTATTGTCCCTTCTCCCATATTTCCCCGAATTGACTTGATCCGGTTTCCTGGAGTTTGATTAATGGATAAAATCTCTTTTCCCCACTTTGGATGCTGGTGTTTAGTTTCCTGCCCAATCTTTCCAGGCCTATGGTGATGCTGTTCCCACTTTTTGATTGAAGCTCAGAGGGTACATCGACAATCAGGTCATTGATCATGATTTTACCATAGGCATCAGCTTCCTGGTGTACCTGCAGGACTTTTCCTTCCTCATCCTTCCTGATGCCGTAATTATGCAAAAATTCATTTTCATGCACTTCCTGAATGATTGCTATGCCTATTTTGTCCAAGAGTTTGGACAATGGAACCAATAGGTCTCCCTTACCCACTACATAATGATCCCAAAAGTCGACAAAGGCTGTACTGTTGTTGCTTGCCGATTTTAACATTTCATAGAAGTCCTGTATGTGGTATCCCATTTTTGTCCTGCCAAAAACATCCCACATCTTCTTCATCACAGCAGATAAGCAAGCACCTTCAGGTAATAGGATAATATCCAGACAGAGGGCAATCAATGCACCGCGATTATAAATGCTTACTTTTCTGTCAGGGATACCAGGTTTGTACCCATCCAGCCATAAATCAAAACTTGATTCCTGTATATTGAGGTTTTTCCAACCTTCATGATCGGCTTCTTTTTGGATCTGTTTTTGGAGTATTTTTAAATAATCGGTTTTGGAAAAATACCCTGATTGCAGCAGGAAAAGGTCTCCCATGTAGCTGGTCACGCCTTCCAGAACCAGGCCTGTATCCAAGTAAGTTTCTGTGGCAAGGTTATAAGTGCATAGTTCTTTTGGCCTGATGCGGCAAACATTCCAAAAGTGGTACAGTTCATGAGAACTGACTCCCATCAACTCATCCCGCGCTGCTTTTTCCTTTAGGTCTTCGGCAGGGCCATAAGTAATCACGGTTGAATAAGCATGTTCCACCCCATGATAATGTCTATATGGAAGGAGTTGGAAAATGAAATGGTAATTTTCTGCGGGGAATTCCCCAAAAGCCATTATTTGTTTTTCGGTGAAAGCCTTGAAGTCTTCGATTAATGTGGGCATATCAAAATGGATATCCCCATGGAACCAGAGATGAAAAGTGTGGGATTGTATGCTATAGCTATGGTGTTGGAGTCCGGCAGCTGCAAGTAAAGGACTGTCCATCAAATGTTGATATCCGCTGGCTTCCCATATTCCTTGGCCATTCTCTGGAAGGGCAGTGGCCACTTGGTAATCCTCGGGGATGTCCATGCTTACTGAAATTGGAGATGCACTTTTTTCTTTTACTTCAAAAACAAAGTTGCTGAAGTTGAGGTAAAGTTGCCTGTCATCAGACCAGCAGCCTCCTGCATCCATTTGGTTGCAATAGAACTCGTAATCGATTTGATACTCCCCAGTTTCAGTAGCAGTAAAAAACCAGAGGTCTTTTGTTTTTTTGTACCAATAGACTGGTTTATTCTCCAATTTAACTTGGAAACCCCTAATTTTTTGTGCGTAATTTGTCAGTTCATATCTGCCTGGCCTCCAAGCAGCCAATTGCAAATGGATGGGTTCTCCTTGATGGCAGGAGATGAGAAGTTTGATTTGGATATATTGAGAGCAAATCGATTTTCGGGAAATATGATAATGCATTTTACTTTTCAGAATGTGTTGAACAAAAGTAATTGTCGTGTTTGTAAATAAAAAAAAGCTCTCTATCTTTGCAGTCCTTTTGTGGGGAAACCTCTGGGGAGTGAATTAGGAAAGCAAAAAGATTTAAAAGCATAGCGTCATGAAAAGAACATTTCAACCTTCTCGTAGAAAAAGAAGAAACAAGCATGGTTTCAGACTTAGGATGTCTACTGCCAATGGCAGGAGAGTATTGAAGTCCAGAAGGGCAAAAGGAAGACATAGGTTGTCTGTATCTTCTGAGAAAACATTGAAGAAGTAATTCTTTGGCATTTGTTTTCGTATTTTTATACGTCAAAGAAAATGCAATGAATTTCAAACTTCCAAAGAATGAAAGATTACATTCTAAAAAGTTAATCAAGGAACTTTTTGATAAAGGTTCCTCTTTTTTTTTATATCCCTTCAAGGTAATGGTTTTGGATGCTCCTGCAGGGTTTGATGAAACCCATCAGGTGCTTTTTTCCGTTTCTAAAAGAAAGATCAGAAAAGCTGTAGACCGTAATCTCATCAAAAGAAGGATGAAGGAGGCCTACAGATTGCACAAATCTGAAATTTTGGCACCAGAGCTGCCAAAGAAATTGATTGGCCTGATTTATGTTTCTTCTGAATTGGCTACATTTCCAATCATTGAAAAAAAAATCACAAAAATTCTGAAAGTGTTAGCAGAAAACAGCAATTCCACAAATTCCGATACATGAAATTACAACACAGAAATCCACTGATTATTTTCCTTGCGGTAATATTGTCCGCGGGATTACTTTTTTCCTTTGCCAATAAAAACGATAGGCTTTTCGCCATTGCCAAAAACCTGGATATTTTCGCTTCCGTGATCAGGGAACTCGATTCTTATTATGTTGATGATATTGATCCAGATCACTTGATAGCTATTGGAATCAATGCCATGCTGGAGGAACTTGATCCTTACACAGACTTCATACCTGAAGAAAATTCCGATGACTTTCGCCTGATGACAACAGGAGAGTATGGGGGAGTAGGCGCCCTGATCGGCAATAGAACCGGAGTGAATATGGTGCTGATGCCCTATTACGGTTTTCCTGCTCAGGCAGGAGGGCTGCGAATAGGAGATCAATTTCTTAAAGTGGACACGGTGGATGTAAGTAAAAAGGAAACATCTGATATATCAAGACTTTTAAAAGGGCCGGCCAATACTGCGGTTGATGTGCAGGTCAAAAGGGGAGAGGATACCCTTACTTTCAATTTGACCAGAAGGAAGATTGTTATTTCCAATGTCCCTTACTATGGCAAAATCGATGATCAAACCGGATATATCAAGTTGACCGATTTTACCACCAATGCTGCCACTGACGTCCGCAAAGCCCTTTTGGACCTCAAATCCCAGGGCATTACCCGATTGGTGTTGGATGTCAGGGATAATCCTGGTGGAATTTTGAAAGAGGCCGTTGATATAGTCAATCTATTCATTCCCAAAGGCAAAGAAGTAGTTAGAACCATTGGAAAGATAGAAAATGTCAATGCGGTATATAAGACTACCAAATCACCTGTGGACAAAGATATTCCAATAGCTGTACTCATCAATGAGCGCAGTGCCTCAGCAGCAGAAATTGTGGCCGGTGCTTTACAGGATTATGACAGGGCAGTTTTGATTGGGAGAAAGACTTTTGGGAAGGGACTGGTTCAGACTACTGTTCCCCTTTCCTACAATGCTCAGATAAAGCTTACTACCGCAAAATACTATATTCCGAGCGGCAGGTGTATTCAGGCTATAGACTACAGCAAGAAGGATGAAAACGGGAACTCGAATTCAGTTCCTGATTCCCTTCGGAACGAATTCAAGACCAAAAACGGCAGGCTGGTACTCGATGGTGCAGGTATTGAGCCTGATCTTAAAATAGATTCCAAGTCCTTTGCACCCATAACCTTTAGTTTGGTGGCTAGAAACCTTATTTTCAGTTATGGAAACGAGTTTTTCAGGCAGCATGAGTCTATCGCTTCTCCGCGGGATTTTGAGATTGATGATACGATGTACAAGGATTTTGTGAGTTGGTTAGAAGATAAGGACTATGATTATACCACTTACGTCGAAAAAAGCCTGGAGGACCTGAATAAATATGCTCAAAAGGAACCTTATTTTGAAGAAATTCAGGCTACCATAGAAGAGTTGAAGAATAAAGTAAGTCATAACAAAGAGCAGGATCTTATTACCCATAAGGGCGAAATTAAAGAAGCCTTAAAAGAAGAATTGATTTCAAGGTATTATTACCAAGAGGGGGTAGTGGAAGCCTCCCTCAAGAATGATGAAGAGATCAAAAAATCTTTGGCCATACTTTCTGATCAGCAAGAGCTGAGGCAAATCCTCACTGCTTCAGTAAAAAAATAAATCAGGTATGGTCCATATTCTTTCCATTGAATCTACCACTTCAGTTTGTTCGGTAGCCTTGCATGTGGATGGGCAATTGCTTGGGTTGATGGAATTGCATCAGGACAATGTACATTCCCAACAGTTGATGCTTCTTGTAGAGCAGTTGATGGACCGGACCGGCATAAAGACAACAGACCTGAGTGCCATTGCGGTTTCATCCGGGCCCGGTTCTTATACAGGTCTTAGGATTGGGCTGTCTATTGCTAAAGGAATGGCTTTTGCAATGGATATACCGCTAATTGGGGTGGACACTTTGAGCGCATTGGCCAAACGGGTTCAGCCATTTTTGTTGGGAGAGGCCCGAATCATACCCATGCTGGATGCGCGGAGGATGGAGGTGTATACAGCAGTTTATGACCAGAACCTGCAAGAGCTTGAGGCCCTTGCCCCAAAAATTTTTGAAAATGAGAACCCATATTCAGCATACTTGAATGAGGGACCTGTTTTTTTTCTTGGTGACGGTGTAAAAAAGCTGAGGCATATTTTGGCTCATTCTCAGGCAAAGCTACTTGACTTGATGCCCTCAGCTGAAACTGTCGGCCATTTGGCCTTTAAGAAATTTCAGGGGGGGATATTTGAAGACATTGCATATTTTGAACCGAACTACTTGAAAGATTTTAGGGTTATAAGTTCAAAGAAAAATATGCTTTTATCATGAGTGAAATCATCAATCGTGTTGCCAATAGCCCCATCATCACATTAAATCTGGAAGAGTTTTACCGAAAAGAGGAAAGAGTGGTTTTTGATTTGAAAGACTATCTTTTTCAAGAATTGATTTTAAGGGAAAAGGATTTCAGGGCTGCATTAAAAGTGCTGGATTGGACGCAATACAAGGGAAAGTTGGTGGCAGTGACCTGTACTGCCGACGCAATAGTCCCCAACTGGGCCTTTATGCTGGTAGGGACTTATTTGGGAAGTCATGGTGTCACTTATGTGCTGGGAGATCTCCAAGCACTGGAGCAGTTCTTATTTGAGAGTTCCTTGGCTGATCTCGAACCCAGTACATATGAAGGGAGGCCAGTTGTTGTAAAGGGTTGTAGTAAATTCCCTGTTCCGCTGTATGCTTATGGGCGTGTGGTGGCGAAGATTCAGGGCCATGCCAAATCCATTATGTATGGTGAACCTTGCAGCACGGTACCCCTTTATAAGGCACCAAAGTAAAATATTTTTCTTGTTTACAGTAACTTATCAAAAAGGCAATCACTTTTTGAAATTTCTATTTGGTAAATATGCAGGATACCGCTAAGTTTGCATTCCCATTTAAGAAAAATTTACTGAAAACGTCAGTATTTTAAACTGAAAATAGGGCCTTCGGTAAGCGGGTAAAAATTAATTTAATTTAGCGTGCTTCTTTTTTGGATGTTAAAAATAAAGAGCGATATTTGCACTCGCTTTTAGGGAAATGACCCTAAACAATTCCTTAAAAAAGGAAAAAGTTCTTTGAAGTATTGGATACGAAACGACACAAAAACAGGTATAGACTTAGGTTTATATTCCCTGGAGAACAGAAAATGAAGCTGTTTAAAGATTACAGCTAAAAAAAACTTTACAATGGAGAGTTTGATCCTGGCTCAGGATGAAC
>NZ_SLAP01000065.1 GCF_007126775.1 Cecembia sp.
GATTCATTGCGGTCTGTAGACATGGGAGAGGTTGTAGTTTCGGCAACTAGATCACTTAGTGATATAGAGAGCATACCTGTAAAAATTCATGTTGTTAATAAAAGGCAAATTGAAGAAAACCAACCACTCACTCCTGTTGAAGCACTACAATATATCCCTGGTGTGACGCGACAAAGTGATGGAGGACTGGCCAGTACACCGATCATAAGAGGTCTTTCACGAGAGCGGGCACCATTACTTATTGATGGTAATCCATTTGTGGGTGGAAGGATTAGATCTTATGCATTAATGGACCCCTTTCAGGCAGAAAGAATAGAAGTTGTTAAAGGCCCGGCATCTGCTTTTTGGGGTAGTGATGCCGTTTCAGGTCTTGTCAACATAATTACACGAAAAGCGGAAAATGGGTACGGAAAGGATATGAAAATAGGTGGAAGTGTTTATGGAGGCTATCAATCAGTTGCCGACTTTTACAGAGGACGAGTAGAACTGGAGGGAAGCGGGAATGGCTTTGATTTTTTAATGGGAGGAGGGATGCGAAAAGCAGGCAATACAAAAACAGCCGAAGGGGAGATAGAAAACAGCCAGTTTGAATCCACTAATTTTGATTTTAACCTAGGGTATTCATGGGCAGCTAATCATAGAGTTGAAATAAGTGGTAAATATTTTGAAAACAGGAATGTTGGCTTTCCTGGCGGTCTAGGAGCGCCAGGCCCTCCAAGTGTAATAAGAAGATTTGATCCAGATACTCAAAAGGACATCAACTTAGCTTATGATGGTTACGATATTTCTGAAAAGATAGAGTCAATTGGGGTCAGGTTGTTTTATAAAGAGCAAAATTTAAATGTAGACCAAATTACCAACATTCCATTTCCGAATACTACTAATTTGAATAGGAGAATTAATGCTATGCTGGATGTAGATGTACCCTTCATGGGGGGAAGATTTTTCTCAACTTTAAGACAAAGGGACAATGCTAAAATGACCTTCGGAATAGATTATCTGAGAGAACACCGTATCGGAACCCGTAGAGAGCTAAATATCCAAATCTTTAATCCAATGGGGAATATGGTTAACGAAATCAATCGGCCTTATGAACAAATTCAGCCTGATAGCTACAGTAATAGCATTGGTTTATTTGCTATTGAAGAGGTGAAATTGGGCAAAAAGATAGATTTATTAGTTGCAGGTAGATTAGACAATGTGAGGACTCGGATTGAAGATAGGCCTTTTGGTATTGAAGAAATAGCTCAAGTATTTAATAGTGACAACAGTTCAAGTAGCGATCTTCAATTGACAGGTAACATAGGGATGAAGTACCAAGTTACAGATGCCTTTAGTTTTACTACCAATCTTGCAAACTCATTTAGGGGTCCTGATTTATTCTCCAAATACCACTTCGCTGAAGTTGGTCAGGGGTTTTTGGTGCCCAATCCAAATTTAAATTCAGAAACAGGAGTTTTTTACGAATTGGGAACAAAATATAAAGCTGGAATAATAACAATTGAAGCAAATTTTTACCAAAACTTTCTAAACAATTTATTCGAAGAAGCGGACATTATATTCGAAGATACACCTTCAATTCAAATCCAAAATATTGGAGAAGCCACATTGACGGGATTTGAGTGGGATATAAGAGCTAAGATAGGGGCTTTATCCAGTGTTTTTATAAGTGGAGCTATCATTAACGGTATTAATAATATTACTAACAACCCACTACAGTCTATACCTGCAACGCAATTATGGACAGGGGTGCATATCCAGGAGCGTGAAGATAAGTTTTTTGTAAGGCCGGAAATGTTATTGGTATTTGACCAAAATGATCCAGCCCCAAATGAAATTGACACTCCTGGCTACGCGATTTTTAATATCAACACGGGTATGAATCTGCATAATTTGAGTAACAAATTGCCCCATTCAAAACTTGTTTTCAGTATTACCAACTTGACAGATAAGTTATACAGAAGTCATGTGTCAAGAGGTGCTCCGGGAAATCAAAATGTATTTATGGAACCGGGTAGGAGTTTTAATATTGGATTTGTGGCAAGGTTTGGAGTAAATTAATCAGCAATATGGAGTTTCATGTTTTCTATCCCAAGGTCAAATATTTACCATCAGAACCATGGTTTAAAGTATTTAAAAATGATTAGGGTTTTGTAAGGTTTTGAATTATCTCGAAGGTCTTATTAACTTTTTCAAAAACACTTACGATCAGTTCGAAATCAAAAAGACCCAACAGGCTGATCTTCACAATCCACATCTCCCACTACATATTGTAAGCCATTCAAAAAGAATTGAAGTAAATAGGGGTTTTCAAAACTTTGGGCATTGTGGGAGGGGGAGCAGTACATCACTTTTCCCTTGCCTTCAGCCCTGATCCAGGCCACATAGGTTTTTCCGGTCTTGGCAGGTTCCCTTTGGCCCGTGATCTCTTCATTGTTAAAATAGAGCAAAGGTCTAAAGTCCTTGTCTTCATAGGCATTGCTGTAGAAATAGGGTTCATCAATATGCTTGAATCCTTCTTTTGGAAAAACCTGTACCATGGGATGTTCCGGATCAACTAATCTCACCTGAATCGGCTGTTGCGGAGGATGGTAATCAAAGCTGGCCCCCACCAAGCGGCTGAAAGCCCTGGACTTATTTTGGGTAGTGATGGCTCCATGGACCACCATCAAGCCTCCGCCATTTTGGACATAGGTCAACAAGTTATTTTCTAATTCTAAGGCCTTTTGCATCAAGATCAGGCTGTCAGCATCGGATTCAGCCCTTAATTTATCCCAGAAAAGATTACGGTGTTCAGGTTTTGAACAGGTGTTATTCAATAGGACTGCATCAAATTTCTCCAAGTTTTCCTGATCAAATAAGCGGATATCTTTACTGTCCTTCACTTCAAATGCCCCACTTTTTTCACTGATGATCCGGATCATTTCTGAAGTATGGGGGATGACCCAATGTTCAAAACCGGTATGCAGGGAAAAAACCAAAATCCTTTTCTTTTCAGAAACGGGAAAATTCGTTTTTTCCGGAGCCAAGGCATGAATTTTTTGTTTCCATGTATCATCTAAAGGGACAACTGGTAAGTCTTGAGAATAAGTAGGGCGCACAGACCCTGTAATAATAAGCATCAAAATGGATATTATTCCAATAATCCTAAAATCGGGATTTTGCATGGCGGCTTTCGATATTTTGTATAAATTGATAAGTCCAAACCAAATAACCTAAAAACCTATGATTTTCAAAAGACTTTTCTGTGGAATGGCCTGCCTTATAACATTGCCAGTTTTGGTTTTTGGCCAGGAAATCCAATTAAGGGAATCAGAAAAAGGGATAGATTTTGTATTTGAAGATAAGGTCTTACTGAGATATCAGACAGCCATGGCTCCGGTTCCTGAGGGAGTAGATGCCCAATTCAGCAAATCTGGATTTATCCATCCGATATACTCTCCATCAGGGCAGGAACTTACCCGCATACAGCCTCCTGATCATTATCACCACTATGGGGTATGGGGGCCCTGGACCAGAACATTGGTGGAGGGAAGAGAAGTGGATTTTTGGAATTTAGGTGATGGACAGGGTCGAGTGGATTTTGATCGTCTTTTGGCTTCCAAGGAACATGCAGAATATGCAGAAGTCATGGCCAGGCAAAATCATGTCGACCTGTTAGCGCCAAATGGAACACAAGTGGCCATTGAAGAAGATTTAGGAATAAGGGTTTGGAACGTGCAGGATAAGCGATATGCAGTGGATTATACTACTGAAATCTCAACGCCATTGAGCAGTCCGGTAATCTTAGATGCCTATCGTTATGGTGGGGGGATAGGATTCAGGGCAACAGCAAGATGGGGGACGGATAACAGCCATGTCCTGACTTCAGGAGGGAATGACCGCAAAACAGCCGATGGGAGTTTTGCCAAATGGGTGATGGTATTTGGGGAATCTGACGATCCATCAGGTCAAAGCGGTATCCTTTTTCTCAGTCATCCGAGTAACCGGGCCCACCCTGAACCTATGCGTGTTTGGCCTGAAGATTTTTATGATGGGATTGGAAATGTCTTTATAGAGTTTTGTCCCATCAGGCATGAAGCATGGGAAATCCTGCCTGGTAAGACCAATACGCTCAAATACAGGATGATTGTATTTGACGGTGATTTAACCCCTGGAGAGGCAGAGGATTATTGGGATGAATTTGCAAAATATTAAAACCTAAATAACCTATGAAAAGAAGAGATTTTATCAAAACTACCGCTTTATCGGGTGCTGTATTGGGTTTTCCAACCATTGTACCTGCATCGGTATTTGGGAAAAATGCACCCAGCAATAAAATCCATATTGGTCAGATCGGTTGCGGCCGAATCGCAAGAGACCATGACTTGCCAGGAACTTGGAAGCATGATGTTGGTAGGATCGTGGCTGTTTCTGATGTAGACAGCAAAAGGATGAAGGAGGGTAAGGAGTTGGTGGAAAAATATTATTCCGACAAAATGGGGAAACCCTACATGGATGTCAAGCAATATGGAGATTATCGGGAAATGCTCCTGGATAAAGACATTGATGCCGTGATTATCAGCACGCCTGATCATTGGCATTCCCAACCTGCCATGGAAGCTGCATTAGCAGGTAAACACATCTACCTGCAAAAGCCTACCTCACTCACCATTAAAGAGGGGAGACAGTTGACAGATTTGGTAAAAAGAACCGGTGTGGTTGTGCAATTAGGTACCCAACAGCGCTCCAGCCCCCAGTTTAGGATAGCGGCTGAATTGGTACGTAATGGGAGAATTGGGAAACTGCATACTGTTCGCATAGGGCTGCCAGGTGATCCATCTGGTCCGGAAGCAGTTCCAATGCCAGTGCCTAAAAACCTGAATTTCGACATGTGGTTGGGCTCTACACCGGAATTGCCCTATTCTGAAATTGGTGTACACCCACAGGAAGGTTATGACCGTCCTGGCTGGTTGAGACATGAAAACTATGGAGCAGGAATGATTACCGGTTGGGGACAGCATCATTTTGACTCTGCCGCTTGGGGCATGGATACCGAACTCACTGGACCAAGATATATTGAAGCAGTTGCAGAATTCCCCAGATCGGGTTTTTGGAACGTGCATGGAGACTTTATGGTCAAGGCGGAATATGATAATGGGATTACCATGTTGACCAGTGGAGGTTATCCCAATGGCATTCGTTATGAAGGAACCGAGGGATGGGTGTGGGTTTCCCGTGGGAGTTATGTAGCCTCTGCCAGTGACCCGGTGAGTCAAGGTGAAAGCGCCAAAGCCTTGGATGCCTCTGACCCCAGATTATTGGAATCGGTCATTGGTCCGAATGAAATCTATTTGTACAAGAGTGAAGATCAACATGGTAACTGGCTGGAATGTATCCAAAGTGGGAAAGAGCCCATTTCTCCTATAGAAGTTGGGCATCGGTCCTGTTCAGTATGTCTGATCAGTCATGTGGCCATGAAAGTGGGCAGAAGGTTGGAATGGGATGTGGATGCAGAAAGATTTGTTAACGATGAAGAAGCCAATGCCCATTTAAGCAGGCCCC
>NZ_SLAP01000089.1 GCF_007126775.1 Cecembia sp.
CAGCCAACTCATCCAAGTTCGCCAACTTATTGAAGGAAACGTTACCACCAATGGTGTAGTTTTTAGGCAATTGGTAATCAGCGCCTAGGGCCCAACCATAAGATTTGATTACTTCTTGTCTGTTAACAGGCAAAGAAAATATATTTCTTGTATTGGCACTCAAAAGGTTTAAGCCTAAAGCCGATGCTGGATTTTGAGGATTAAAATTTGCGTCCTGTATAATAATATCACCACCTATAAAGTTTTCAAATCTATTATAATAGTAGTAGCCATCTATCAACAATTTGTTGTTGGCGATAAGGCTTTTATAACCGATTTCATATGACCTTACAATTTCAGGCTGGAACCTCGTAAATTCATAAGGAGTCCTTAAGTTTTGGTTTTGTTGTGCTGCAACAGCTGGGATAGCTTGGGCTACAGCGGCCAATACGGCAGGATCATTAGGCGGTGTTCCAGCTGGGAATTGGCTGAATACCTGCTGGAATACTTGTTGCTGAAACTGCGGATTGGCTGCTAAAGTTTGAATGGCTGTTCCAAATTGTGTTACCGTAGCCAATGAATAGGCTGGGTTATTGTTGAAATTGTACCTATCTCTAAACAAAGGCAAACCACCAATTAATCTGGCCTGTGGTGTCAACAAATCAATGTACTGATCCTGAGTGGTTGGTAATCTAAATCCTGTCTGATAAGATGCCCTGAAATTGTGCTGACCTGCGGTATAAACAGCAGATACCCTTGGAGACCATTGTCCGTCAAAGTTCTCGTTTTTATCGTAACGCACAGAAGCTGTCAATTTCAATTTCTCTGCAATGGTTTTGGAACCTTGGGCATAACCACCAAATTCCCTGATATTGAACTCATTGCCATCATCATCTGTAGCGAACAGTGTTCTTTCAGAATTCAGCTGGAATACCCTATAGTTAGCACCTACGACAAAATCTGCAAATTTAATGTCTTTGAAGGCATAAGAACCTTCCAAGTGGTACAAGTTGGTTTTGTCTACAAACCTTGCACCTACACCTTGAGCATTGCCAGGAATAGGTCTGGACCTGACATCTGCAAGTGCTGCATTGAATTGTTGTGATCCTGGCATAAACCTGCCCTGATCTGCAAATCCTCTTGCCAAATTATGGGCCTGATCTTCAGGAGCACCCTGGCCTCTAGCCTGGACAAATGCACCTACATATTCACCAAACCATTGCTGACTAGGTTTCCATGCTTCGTTGATGCCCTGACCTGCAATACCAATTGCATAAGAGTCACCTGATCTTTCCTGCGTTGTGTATGCTCTCAAGAACCAATTGTCTCCCCTCAGCTCCGCTTTGTATTGGCCAATATTGAAGCCGGTGATAGAATAACGGTCTGCTCCGGTATACACGGTAGTACCTGTTCCGTAGTTACCTTGTAAAATAGCTTCTACATTATCTGTTATCCTCCAATGTAAGGCGGCATTCAATTTCAAAGATTTGGTGCCATAGTCCGCCAAATCACTTTCTCTGTATCCTGTTCTTGAAACAAAAGTTTGTGGAACCAATCCAAGCGCGGCTTCTGGCAAGGCACCTAATCCCACCAAACTTTGGGCTACGCTGAACATGTTCACATTGGTTTCATCACCATAGATGTTGACCCCATTAAATCCAGGGTTATTTTCTCTGGTTCCGTTTCCGACACCAAACCCGTTCAATAAGGACTGATCTCTGAAGTCATTGGCCTGCCAGTCATCGGCTCTGAGGTAATTGACATTGAATTTTACAGCCACTTTATCTGAAAGCTGTGTGGCATAACGGGCTGCAAAATCATAAAATCCAGTCGTAGGATTGGTTCTGGTATTCTGATCCATAACACCTGTTTTGATCTGTGCAGAAAAACCTTGGTATTGGAATGGATTTTTGGAGTTCATCAACAGGATGCCGTTTATGGCATTGGGACCATATAGGGCAGAAGCTGCACCAGGAAGCAATTCTACGCTTTCCAAATCCAATTCAGAGATACCTGCAATATTACCCACGGAGAAGTTCAATCCAGGAGCCTGGTTGTCCATTCCGTCTATCATCTGTACAGTTCTTACGTTACCGTTGGCGTTAAATCCACGGGTATTGAAGGACTGGAAAGTGAGGGATTGGGTACTCATTTCCACCCCTTTCATGTTTTTAAGTCCATCATAAAAGCTTGCTTGGGGCGCTTCCCTGATAGAAATGATATCCATTCTTTCTACAGTAACTGGAGATTGCAATACGCTTTCTTCTACCCTGGAAGCAGATACCACCACTTCTTGGCCCAAAATAGACGTCTCTGATAATGTTACCTGTAAATTGCTGACATTGGATTCTGTTATTTCCACTTCCTTGCTGGAAAATCCAATCATTGAAAATACCAAAGTTAAAGGTGGGGCTTGGTTGACTCTAAGGCTGAAATTACCATCAAGATCAGAAATGGTGCCTACCACTCTACCTTTTACAACGATATTCACACCGACAAGTGTTTCTTTTGTCCTTTCCTCAGTAACACTACCAGAAATGGTAGTGGTCTGGGCAAGTACCTCACTCATTCCAATGCAAACTGTGACAAGCATTATCAATAGTGCTCGCCAAAAACTTTTAGTAAAATTTCGCATAAGCTATTATGGGTTAATTGTTTTTTTATTTGATTTCAACAGTTAAAATCCAATAAGTTTGAAATTTAGTTTAAAATCCCAATTATCAATAAAAATGCAAAAAAAAAATTTTAATTATTGAAAAAAACTTTTCTCCTCTCCTGTAAACTGATTGATTTTCAATCAAAAAGTAACCCAGTCTTGCATAATGGCCAAATTTCTTATTGAACTAATGCATGCAGATTTTTATGAATAATGGCATGGAATAAGAAAATAAAAAAAAGCACCATGAATATTCAAAGGTGCTTTTTAATTATTTCTATTTCCTGCAGGAAAAAAATCATCCCTTTCCGGCCTTCTGATTTTCTTCATTGACATGTTTAACGAGCCTGTCACAAAGATCCTTCATTTCTTCGGACATGAATTCATCCCCGGTGCTGTTAAGTATGGTCTGGGCCATGCCTCCTAAGACATCAATATAAAACCTTTTCATTTCAGCTACAGACATGTCCTCTGTCCAAAGGTCTATTCTTAAAGTGCTATGGTTCATGTTATCCCAAACATTCAGACTGATACTTTTGGTGGCTTCAAGTCCTCCTCCTTCTTTATCTGTTGCATCCCATTGGATGGTTTTTGGAAGGTTTTTTTCGTCCAGTTGGACCACAAACTTAATCTCTGAGTTCTTCATTGCTATTTTTAAATTTCATCACAAAACTAGTAAAATTAATTTTTGTCTGATTTTGTTCCCCAAACATCGGTTTCTTTCTATTTTTAAGCCATGCATTGGACCTTAGCTTTTGATATTCCGGAAGGAAAACCTAAAATCAATCATCGATCATCTTTGCTATCTATCGGTTCCTGTTTTTCTACAATAATCGGAGATAAGCTAATGGACAGGAAATTTCCTGTTCTCAATAACCCATTTGGGACCTTATTCAACCCCATATCCATGGCTCAAGTAATGGAAGATGCATTGTTAGAAATGCCTATCAATTCGGATATGGTGCTTGCCAGGGATGGACTTTATCTGCATTTTGGCATGCATTCCGATGTGGTGGCCTATTCTGCAGAGTCATTGATGCGGCTTATCAAGAAAAAACAACAACTTACCAAGAGTGTATTGGAATCTGCATCTCACTTGCTTATTACTTTTGGTACGGCCTGGGTATATGAATACGGCAACCATGGGCAGGTGGTGGCCAATTGTCACAAGCAACCATCTGGGCTTTTCGAAAAAAGACTGCTCAGTCCCGAAGAAATTTTCAAGAACTTCAATGCTTTCTTTAATGTACTCAGGCAGATTAATCCCTCCTTTCAGCTATTATTTACAGTGAGTCCGGTTAGGCACACCAAAGAAGGTATTCCTGAAAATCAATTGAGCAAATCTGTCCTTAGAATAGCCGCCCAAATGATAGTGGACCAATTTGAATTTGCGCATTATTTCCCTAGCTATGAAATCATGATAGATGAGCTGAGAGATTACCGTTTTTACAAACAAGATCGGGTACATCCTTCAGAAGAAGCTGAGGACTATATTTGGGAGAGGTTTAAAAATACCTGGATTGACCCGAAAACCTATCCACTTATTCAAGAGTTTGAAGGAATAAAAAGGGATCTGTCACACAAGGCCTTCAATCCTGATAGTCCCGCACATATCAAATTTCTGGATAACTTACAACGTAAAATAGAACGTTACAGCAAAGACTTTGATTTTTCCAAAGAAATGGACCAACTCAGAAAAAAACAGCAATACAGGGGAAGGTAATTTATATCAGGGTCAAACTGATTATTCCAAAGAATAATCCCATCAGAGACCCTATGAAAAGCTCCATTAGGTTATGTTTTTTCAAGACCAAACGGGACCAACTGGTTCCAAAAGCCAAGATTATGAAAAGCATTCCCAAAATGCTTGATATACCGAAAATGCTGGTACCGGCATAAAATGCCACGGCAGCATGTAAAGAGGCTTTGAGTTTAATATTCAAAAATGCCATCAGCAGCAACATAAGAAAGAAATTACCTGTATTGTAAATTACCCTTGTTGGAAATTCAAATACAAAAAATAATAGAAGTAAGATTAGAAAAAGGCCTAATGCAAAAGGATAGAAACCTTTTCTTTGCTTCTGATCAGAAACATCAAAATTACTGTATTCCCCCTTTTTAAATTTCAGAAGGTTGTGAACCGTAATGGGAAGTGCAACAAGCCCGAGCACCAATAAAGATACCAGCAGGGCAGTTTTTGGAGGAAGACTGGCTTGGGCCATCAAAACCACATACAGGGTGCCCAAAATTAGAGGATGTCCGAGTACAGTGAAAAATCTGGCAACGGTGGATCTCATCTACTTATTTCTTGCAAAACCCGTCTGGCCATAGACTCATATCCAAGGTCAGAAGGGTGTATGCCATCCTCTGCAAAAAATGAGGCGTCCAACTTTGTTTCCATGGGCTTATACTTGAATTGAGGAACCTTTTTTTCCAAATGTTGAATTTCTCTGATGAGCATTTTTCTGTGCCATCCCAGAAAAAAACGGATGATCCAGGGAAGGGCAGGAAACTGATGTACAGGTGGTACTGTCGGTATAATCACTTTTTCCATTTCCATTCCATATGTATTTGTAAGCAAATGCAAAAACTCCCGTAATTCTTTTTGAAATTTGGAGGGCGGTGTAAATTTAAAGCAATCATTGGCACCAATAAGGATTATTGCAATCTGAATTTTGGTTGAGATCTCCTGCTTGCCATGGACGAGCAATCGCTTCAACCTCTCTGCCCGAATTCCATTTTTGCCCAGATTATATACTGAAAATTCACTTCCCAACTGTCGGTAAATCTGAGAAGCGAATGTTGTTTCCTCAGAGCTTGCACCAACACCTGCCGCTGTAGATTCTCCAATGATCAGGATATTGGATCTGCTGTTTTTACTTTGAAAGGCCAAGTATTCAGCATGGGAGGGGAGCCTGCTTATTTTATGCCTGAGTTTTTTACCTTGGTAATAGAGTAGGGGGAATACCGGAACCAGTAGCAAGAGTTCAAAAAAATACAATAGCCTGTTTACGATCATTAAATCAATATTTTTTTTGGTAAAGGCAAATAATAGCTCATCCACCTGCTTTTTTGGCTTTATATCCAGCTTCTAGCAAGATATTCAACACTTTATCCCTATGGTCCCCCTGTATCAGGATTTCACCTTCCTTGGCACTTCCTCCTACGCCACATTTGTTTTTGAGCAATTTACCCAAATCCTTAAGATCCTCTTCTGTGCCTATAAAACCCTCCACCAAGGTAACCTGTTTACCTCCCCTGGATTTTTTATCAAGCATCACTTTCAAGTTTTGTTTTTGGGGTGAGAGCGTATCCATGCCGCTCTCACCATCCAAATTGTAATCAAAGGTATCTGAGGTGGAATAAACTACACCCGCTCTTCTTTTCCAGTCGTTGTCTTTTTTTCTACCCATTTTTACTTTTTGGCTTTCATTGTCCATACGGGTCTTTTAGCCGCATTGACTACATCTTCTGCTATACTTCCGCTCAGCAGATGAAGGAAGCCGGTTCTACCATGTGTGGACATGGCAATCATGTCGGCATCAATGTCATCGGCATATTCCAGTATTCCATCTTCCTCTGTAGCACTGTTATATACGGTAGTGGAACTTGCTTTGATTTTATAATCCCTCAAAAAATCATTGATTTTCTCCATAGAGGCCCTGCTGCCCTCAAACATACTAGGAGTATTGATTTTGACCAAATGCAACTCCGCATCGATGGTTTCAATGGCAGCTTTAAGCCTTTTGATAACTTCTTCCGGGACTTCATTAAAGTCACTTGCAAACACCACTTTATGGATATCTTTTGGAAGAACAGCGCTTTTTATGGTGATCACAGGGCAACTGGCATTCCGTACAACTTTTTCTGTATTGCTTCCAATAAGAACTTCCTCCAGCCCAGAAGATCCCTTGCTGCCCATTACCACAATATCTGCTTTCGCTTCAATGATTTCCTTGGTGATACCGGCAAAAGGATTGCCAAATACTATTTTCGTTTCGAACTTATATGGCTCGTTTTTAAGTGATTCCTCCAAAGCAGCCATTTGTTTTTTTCTTTTTTCGATCAGTTCGATCATAAAAATCTGTGTCCCTTCACTGCTGAAGGCTCCAACCTCTCCATAAGAATTAAAACTCTGAGGGGTTGGAAGTTCTATTACATGGAATAGCTCAAGCTTATTTTTGGTTTTTTCAGCCAAACCTTTGGCAAATTCAAAAGCATATCCAGCTTCTTCTGAAAAATCGTAGGGTACGAGAATGGTCTTCATGTATATTGGATTTTTGGTTAGTGATGGAAAAATTACAAAAAATCCACCAATACAAGTAATAGAATGGTAATTTATCTTGAAAATAATAATCCAATTCCAAACAGTATGACCCAAAATAAGGTGGAAATGGCCATTTTTTTAAGATTGGGATCCAAAACACCTGGGTCCGTTTCCCTTTGCACGGAATAGGCAACCATAAGCATCAAGGGTATAGTCAATAGTGCCATGAGGGCATAATAGGCTTGGTTTAGTGCCACAAACAGCAAAAGACTGGCATTCCCTGCCAATATTAGAAACCAATTGTATTGAATGGCCCATTTTCTGCCCATCCTTACAGGAATAGATTTTTTCCCTGCTTTTTGATCCGACTCAATATCCCTGATATTATTGATGTTCAAAACGGCAGTACTGAAACATCCCAAAGAAAAAGCGGGCCATAAAATGCTCCAGGATAAGCTTAAGCTGTGAAGGAAATAGGTGCCTGCAACTCCCAATAAACCAAAGAATAAAAAAACGGATAGATCCCCTAAACCTACATAGCCATATGGATTTTTTCCAGAGGTGTAGGATATTGCAGCCCAAATGGCCAAAAGTCCCAAAAATAAAAAAAGCGAAAAGGTCACCCAATTTTGTACCGCTACATACAATAAAACCAAACCTGTCAACAAAGAAAGGCCAGCCAAAATAAACATGGCTCTTTTCATTTCCTTTAAGCTGATCAAACCAGATTGTACTGCCCGTATAGGTCCTTTTCTTTCTACATTGTCAGCGCCATGTACGCTGTCCCCATAATCGTTGGCCAGGTTGGACAAGATCTGAAGAAAGACAGTAGTCAAAGCTGCCAATATTAATACCTCCCACCTTAAATGGCCGGTGTATGCAGCCAAAAAAGAACCCATAAAAATACAGGAAAGGGCCAATGGCAAGGTTCTCAAGCGAATGGCGTGCATCCAGGCTTGTTTTTTGGATTTAAGTGCTATTTCCAATTTTTGAATTTTTGGCAAATCTAACAATAAAAGTGATCGGCCGGAATTAAAACCAAAATTGGTACAGGATTTTATCGCCCCGTACCAATAGGTATTTTATTTAATCTAATTCTTCAATTACAGCAATGTTATGATTAGGCAGTAACCAAACTTATTATGTCATCACTTGTCGGCTTGACAGAGGAAGGAAAGAATTTGAGTAGCTGACCATCTTCTCCAATAAAATATTTACAGAAATTCCAACTTGGCTCCTTATCATTCCAGCCATTCATATCCTTATCAGACAACCACCTATACAATGGATGCTTATCAGCACCTTTTACAGATATTTTGTCCATCATCTTAAATGTCACACCATAGTTTTCGGAACAAAATTGTTTGATCTCCTCATTACTTCCAGGTTCTTGCCCACCAAAATTGTTGGCCGGGAAACCGATGATGACGACTTTGTCGCCGTGCATTTCATGCAATTTCTGAAGATCGGCATATTGGGGAGTATATCCACATTTGGAGGCTACATTGACCAATAATAGCTTTTTACCTTTAAACTGTGAGAAGTCAACCTCTTCACCATTGATGTCATTCATTTTAAAATCGTAAAGGGACTTTTCCATAAGCAATTGCTCTAAATCGGTGATACTTTCTGGATTTTGCTTCTGAACACCTGAGGTGCAGGCAAAAGCGATAACTACAAATACAAATAAGATTTTTTTCATATTACATTCTGTCTGGGACTTTTATTCCTAATAACTGCATGCCTTCCTGGATTGTTTTGGCAGTCAAAGCAGAAAGTGCAACTCTAAATGCCTGTATCTCCTTGTTTGTCTCATTAAAGATAGGCAATTCTGCATAAAAGCGGTTGTATTCTTTGGCCACGTCAAACATGTATTGGGCTATCACTGAAGGCGCATATTCTTCCCCTGCAAGGATGATTTTCTTTTCAAAATCATTGAGCAATACAATCAGGTCCCTTTCTGTATTTTCAAGTTGGGATAAATTTTCAAAGCTCTGCTTGCTGTAATCCACCCCTATCTGTCCTGCTTTTCGCAAAATTGAAGCTATTCTTGCATGGGAGTACTGAATAAAGGGACCTGTATTTCCCTGGAATTCTATGGATTCCTGCGGATTGAACAACATGCGCTTTTTGGGATCCACTTTCAATAAAAAATATTTCAGGGCTCCCAATCCTAAAATTTCATACAATTCTTCAGCCTGTTCTGTGGTAAAACCATCGATTTTCCCCAGTTCTTTGGTATGGCTTTCTGCAGTAGCGATCATTTCCTGAATGAGATCATCGGCATCCACTACAGTTCCATCTCGGGACTTCATTTTCCCTGTAGGCAAATCTACCATACCGTAGGATAGGTGATAGAGCCCTTCACCATAGGGACGGCCCAGTTTTCGCATGATTTTAAACAGTACATCAAAGTGGTAATCTTGTTCATTGCCCACCACGTATACAGATTTGTCTATCTTAAAATCATGGTATTTCAGGTCGCAGGTCCCCATGTCCTGTGTGATGTATACTGAAGTGCCATCAGCCCTGAGAATGAGTTTTTCATCCAGGCCTTCATCACTGAGGTCTACCCAAACAGATCCATTTTCTTTTTTGTAGAAGACGCCTTTTTTTAGTCCCTCCTCCACAATATTTTTACCTAAAAGATAGGTATCGGATTCATAATAGAATTGATCAAAATCCACTCCCATTTTTTTGTAAGTAGCATCAAAACCTTCATACACCCAAGCGTTCATGGTCTTCCAGAGTTTTACCACTTCTGCATCTCCGGCTTCCCAATTTCTTAGCATTTCCTGAGCTTCCAGTATCAATGGTGCATTTTTCTTCGCTTCCTCTTCTGTTTGCCCATTTTCAAGCAGCTCATTGATTTGTCTTTTATACGCTTTGTCAAAGATTACGTAGTACTTTCCCGCTAAGTGATCTCCTTTTATTCCTGCGCTTTCAGGGGTTTCCCCTTTGCCGAAATGCTTGTAGGCAACCATGGACTTGCAGATGTGTATTCCCCGGTCATTGACCAAATTGGCTTTGATGACTTCATAACCGTTTGCTTTCAGGATTCCCGTTACTGCATACCCTAGAAAATTGTTTCTTAAATGTCCTAAATGAAGTGGCTTGTTGGTATTGGGGCTGGAATATTCCACCATTACCTTTTTTCCGTTTGGGGGCAATTGTCCAAAACTCGGATTACTGTAGAGCTTCTTGAAGATATCCAACCAAGAGGATTCGCTTACAGTGATGTTTACAAAACCTTTAACCACATTGAAGTCAGTCACAGGATCGCAGTTTTCTTTGAGGTAACTGCCTATTTTGTTGCCCGAGTCCTCCGGTTTAAGTTTGGTAATTTTCAAAAAGGGAAATACTACGAAGGTAAAAGTTCCTTCAAACTCCTTGCGAGTAGGTTGTAAAGCGATCTGCTTTAATTCAATATCTTGTGCAAATAGCGATTTGAAGGCTTCTTGAATGCTGTATATTATCTCTTGTTCTAAATTCATTGTATTCTATTGCCGTATGGGCTACAAAGATTCTATTTTTTTATCTTACCGCCAAGGCCGCAAGGTATTGCTTATTTAAAATTAATTCGTCTTGGACATTGGGGTTTATTGTTTAAAAGCCAAGAGGGCCAATTAACAAATGGAAGAAAAATATCCTGTCTCCACTGAGGCTAAAGAATCAAAAGTTGTCTACAAGAGATTTGGTGGTGGCTTCAAGGATATCGAAAGCATGTTCAGCCATTGTATTTTCCGTGTCTAAAGTGGGGTTTACTTCAACAATCTCCCAGCAGCAGACCCTTTTGTCCTTGATAAGTTCCGTGTTCAAATTCAAAGCTTCCTCTACCGTTAGTCCATTCGGAACGGGTGTACCTGTTCCCACAGAAATAGAAGAATCCAAACTGTCCACATCAAACGAAATGTAAATCTGATCACAATCCTGTAACAACTTCAAAGCATTTTTGGCAACTTTCTCGACCCCCAGTTTTCTGACATCCGCTGTGCTGAAGTTCTTCATTCCATATTTTTGCATCAGGAAATCTTCCGGTTCCTCTGTATCTCTTACTGAAATAAATACGATATCCTCTGGATTGACTTTAGGGAAATTTCCCCCAATATTTTTGATTTTTTCCCAGTATTGTAGGGTTTCTTCCATAGGTTCGTTGACCTGACTTTCTATATTATCCGTTTGGATGCACATCGCCAGCGGCATCCCGTGCATATTGCCAGATGGAGTAGTGAAAGGGGTGTGGAGATCAGCATGGGCATCGATCCATATAATGCCCAACCTTTTATTGGGATGAGCAGCTTTGATGCCCATGATGGTACCTGCAGCAGTAGCATGGTCTCCTGCAAGAACGATTGGGAAAAGCGATTCCAACCGTAAAGATTCAATAGTACTGTAAACATTTTTTAGTACCTGATATACGCCATCTATATATTTGGCATGAGGATGTTTATTTCCCTTCCAAAGGTAGTTGTTGGCATCTTGAACATGGATTGGGTCAAATCTTGTAAAAAAATCGGACATTTTATCCAGGCTGGCAACTTTTAATGCATCTATACCCATGCTTGCACCTCTGGTACCGGCAGCAATTTCGGAGCGTACTTCTACCAACTTTATATCTCTCATGGCTTTGTTTTTTTGGGTTTATTTGAATTGTAGCAATAAAGTGCCGCAAAAGTAGCTATTTGAGCCACAAGCAACAAGGAAAGATAAGGGAATATGATTTTTTATTTGCTTGAAAATACACTGGAAATAAGGAGATAATTTTGTTTGAAAAGGTATAAATTGTAAGGTTTAAGACCCTATACAGTGAATATTTCGGATAAAATAGGCTGGAAAACAGCTGCTGGTTTAGTAGTTGCCAATATGGTTGGGACGGGTGTATTTACCAGTCTTGGGTTCCAGGTTATGGATAATCAAAATACCTGGAGTATTGTGCTGCTATGGGTAATTGGTGGTGCAATGGCCTTGATAGGGGCCATGGTATATGCTGAATTGGGAACCCATTTTAAGAAATCAGGAGGAGATTACATATTTCTTTCGAGGACTATTAATCCTGCAGTTGGCTATCTTTATGCTTGGATTTCCCTGACATTGGGATTTCCTGCTCCAGTGGCCATTGCCTCCATGGCCATGGTACAATATTGGAAGCCTGTGATTGGAGAGACCTTAAGTATTGTCCTGGGAATAGTCGCTGTCATAATGATGAGTCTTTTTCATTCCTATTCCGTCCAAAATTCAGGTAGGGTGCAGAATGTTTTGACTGTCATCAAATTGGTTTTTGTATTTTCTCTAATCGGAGTGGGAGCCTATTTTGCATCAACACTGGAAAGCAGTTCATTCGATTATTCCTCAACCTGGACTATTGAAATTTGGGAACCCGGCTTTGCGGTTTCTCTGATATATGTGTTTTATGCCTATACAGGATGGAATTCGGCTGCTTACATAGTAGAGGAAATTGAACAGCCAAGGAAAAATTTACCAAAAGCCCTTATTTTTGCCACTTCTCTTGTCATGGTATTGTATATTTTTTTACAATTGATATTTTTAAAACATGCCAGTATCGAACAATTGAGTGGAAAAGTAGAGGTGGCCACCTTGGCTTTTGGAAATCTATTTGGATCGCAGGGAGTATTCTGGGTAAGTCTATTTATTGGTATACAACTGGTAGCTACCATCAGCGGGTATACCTGGGTCGGCCCTAGAATTACACAGGCAATGGCCAAAGAATTCAGGCTTTGGAAACCATTGTCAAAGACCAATCAACAAGGAATACCTGTGAGGGCCATTTGGTTCAACAGCTTCATTAGTTTCCTTTTGATGTTTACCGGTTCTTTTGAAATGGTTATGCTTTACGTAGGTTTTGTGTTGCAAATGATGGGAACCTTAACGATTGTTTCATCTTTGTCGTTAAAAAAAGCGGAAGGGTTTAAAAGTCCTTTTAAACCCCTGTTGCAACTGATTTACCTGCTTTTCAGTCTCTGGGTAATGATCTTTATGTTGTATGATCGTCCCAAGGAAAGTGCAATTGGTATAGGAATTATTTTAATTGGTTATATTATTTATTTAATTGACAGTAAAAATAAGCTTGAACCCCAGCCATGATCAAATCAAAATTACCAGATGTAGGGACGACCATATTTACGGTGATGTCCCAGCTGGCCATTGAACACAAGGCCATCAATCTTTCTCAGGGTTTTCCCGGCTTCGACACCTATCCCTACCTAAGGGATTTATTGGCTCAATATGTTGCTGAGGGCTACAATCAATATGCCCCCATGACAGGGGTACCTGAGTTGAAAAAAAGAATTGCTTCCAAGACAGCAAACCTGCATGATGTGGAATTTGATCCGGAAGAGGAAGTGACAGTGGTTTCAGGAGCTACTGAGGCATTGTATGCTGCCATTTCGGCTGTCGTGGATATTGGAGATGAGGTGATAATTTTAGAGCCTGCTTATGACAGTTATGCCCCTGCTGTACGATTAAACGGGGGTACACCTATATATGTCCCTTTGAATCTACCGGATTTTTCAGTGGATTGGCAAAAGGTAAAAGATGCCATTTCTGATAAAACCCGTTTGATTGTGGTCAACACACCGCATAACCCTGGGGGATATGTTTGGACCGGTAAAGACCTGGACCAACTTTATGGACTGATCCAAAACAGAGAGATTTATGTGGTAAGTGATGATGTATACGAGCATATTGTCTTTGATGACAACAGACACCTTCCCCTCTACACCCATGAAGGATTGCGAGCCCGTACTTTTTCCTGTGGTTCTTTTGGGAAAACATTTCATGTTACGGGATGGAAAATCGGGTTTTGTCTGGCACCAAAAAAATTAAGTCAGGAGTTTCGTAAAATCCATCAATTTCTGACTTTCAGCACTTCTACACCCATGCAATATGCATTGGCTGATTTTATGGAAAATCCGAGCCGCTATATTTTTTTGAATGAGTTTTATCAAAAAAAGCGGGATCTGTTTTTAAAGGGGTTTAAAGAACTGCCATTTAAATTTATTCCGACACAAGGCAGCTTCTTTCAAGTGGTATCATATGCCCATCTCTCCAATGAAAAAGATACCGAACTGGCAATCCGGATGACCAAGGATTTTGGTGTGGCCTGTATTCCCGTTTCTGTATTTTATCATGACAAGCAAGACCATAAGCTGTTACGCTTTTGTTTTGCAAAAGAAGAGGAGGAACTGTACAAAGCATTGGAATTGCTAAAAAAGCTTCGTTTCTAATTGGGTGTAAGCTGTGTCATCAGAATTACGGTACTATGTGCTTTGGCCAAATACTGCCCATTTTTAATCGGCTTTGCTTCCGCCCAAAGGCAGATATCGTTGGGGGATTCCGCAGAAGTGTCGATCCAGACCCTCCATTTGGTTTTTCGGTTTCCTATGCTTCTGGGAAGTTCAAATGGTATATCCTGGTGGTAAGCATTGAAGATATAATGCATGGCCATTTTCCTATTGATGGAAATAACAGTTGTAGCAATACTGTGGGAATTGTCTGACCAGTCGGGTTGATGCAATTGGGATCCATGCCATGTAATAAGCGGTTGATTGAGTAAATCCTTCAAGCTCATATTGAAATCGGGGTGTGCGGTTTCCCTTTTCAATCTTTTTTCTATCAGGATTTGTACAAAGCGTAACATGTCGGCATTTTGATCGACTAATTCCCAATCAAACCAGGTAGTCTCATTGTCCTGACAGTATGCATTGTTATTGCCATTTTGACTGCGGCATACTTCATCCCCCATCAAAATCATGGGGGCACCCATTGAAAGAAGATTGACTACATGGAAATTTTTCATTTGCCGCCTTCTAAGGGAAAGAATATGGGGATCATTCGTTGGTCCTTCTACACCAAAATTCCAACTGTAGTTTTCATTTTCACCATCTCGGCCATTTTCCCTGTTGGCTTCGTTGTGCTTCTTATTGTAGGAGACCAAATCCAAAAGGGTAAATCCATCATGGCAGGTTACAAAATTGATACTTTGCTCTGGTATTTTACCCTGTGATTCATACAGGTCGGGGCTGCCGATCAGACGGGTCACAAAATTGCTGACCTTTCCCTGGTCTCCTCTGAGAAAGCCTCTGATATCATCCCGAAATTTACCGTTCCATTCTTTCCAACTGTCTCCAAAAAACTTACCTACTTGATAAAGTCCTGCTGCATCCCAAGCTTCTGCAATCAGCTTGGTGCCGGCAAATACAGGATCAGATTCTATGTCCCAAAGGATGGGGGGATTTTCAATAGGATTGCCGTTTTCATCCCTGGAAAGGATAGAAGCCAAATCAAATCTAAATCCATCAACATGCATGTCCCTTACCCAGAAATGCAGACTGGATAGAATCATCCTTCGGATAATGGATTGGTTTGCATTCAAGGTATTTCCTGTACCTGAATAATTTTTATACTTGGACTTGTCCCCATTGAGCAGATAGTAAATGCTATTGTCAATTCCCCGAAAAGTATAAGTGGGTCCGTCTTCCTTGTTTTCTGCTGTATGGTTAAATACCACATCTAAAATCACCTCTATTCCTTCCCGGTGTAAGGCTTTGACCATATCCCTAAAGTCATCTAAAACCTGCAATGGATTTTCCTGGTCAGTACTGTATCCTTGGTGAAGGGCAAAAAAAGCAATGGGACTATACCCCCAGTAATTGGTCAAACCTTCAGGCGCATCCTGCACATCAAATTGGAATACAGGGAGCAGTTCGACTGCAGTGATGCCCAATTCTTTCAGGTATGGAATTTTTTCAATCAGTCCTTTGAAAGTCCCTCTTTTGTCTGCAGATACTCCTGAATTGGGGTTCTTGGTAAATCCTCCCACATGAAGTTCATAGATTACCGTTTGGGAAAAGGATTTTTCAGGATGTTTATCGCCTTCCCAATCATAAAGACTGAGATCTGCAATTACACTCTTCATAAAGGGTGCCTCATCATTTCCGAAAACAGAAAGGGCTTTTCTATCGTAATTTTTAGGGATGTCTACTGCCTTTCCATAGGGGTCAAGGATGACTTTGGAAGAATCAAATCTATGCCCTTTTTCGGGAATATATGGGCCGTATATTCTGTAACCATAAAGCTGTCCTGCTTTTACACCCTGAACACAGATATGCCAATAGTGGTAGGTTTTATTCTTTGACTTATCCAGTTTGAAAACTGTTGAAGGTTTTTGATCTTCCACATGGTCAAAGAAAAGCAGCTCTACCGCAGTCGCATTTTTAGAAAAGATAACAAAGTTGACACCTCCATCTAAAAATGATGGTCCAATGGGGAAACTCTGTCCGAAGCTTGCCTCAAATTGTGGGTGTATTTTACTATTATTCAAGGGTAAAAAGTGAGTTTAATTTTATTTGTGCGAAATCTAGGGATAAAATAGTGATTATCGTGCCAAAAGAAATATAAAAAATAGCCTTTATTTCATTTTTCAGCTAAGACTGGCATCATTTTTTCGTCTAATTTGAGGTATTTAGCGTTAGGATAAAGAAGTGGATTTTTAATTCACTTGTTAAAAGGACAAAGAAATGGTCGGACAGAAAAAGAAATATATGGTTGCCAATAAAGTCGTTCTGGGCTTTTTGCTTGCCTTTGTTTTGGTGGTGATAGTTTCCGCAGTGACATATGTCAGTATTAGGAACTTGTTGGAAACCGTAGAAAATCTTTCAGAACCCAATAAAAAACTTCGTCAACTGAATGGTTTATTAGCAGACGTCTATCTCTTGGACATGTCCAAGACGGAACGTACCTCAGACAGGGATTCTGTTTTTGAAGCCACAGAAAAGAGACTGAAAGAAAGACTTGATTGGTTAAAGCTTCATGCGGAAGATTCTGTAGAGCGCAGTAGCTTTGAAAAAATCAGCATGGATTTGTCTGAATTGATGGTAGTATATGCCGGATTGGAAGAAGTGCGTTACAATCTCACCAGCCGTACTTTTAGTGAGGAAGCCCTGAAAAATATTGAAAGGCGTATTCAGCGGCAACAGGAATTGAGTGAGATGCAATTTTTGGGTAGAATCAGGAATAGGGATTTGTTGGCTGAAATCACCTTGCCCGAGAAAAATGAGACGTCCGGAGAGGGAAGTAAGAAGCTTTCAGAATTTGAGGAAGAATTGATGGAAATCGTCAAAGAAATCAGAGAAATTGAGATCGCTGCGCAAAACAACCAACAAAAGGAAGAAACTACTGATGCTGCTTTAGATGCTCTGAAAACCTTTATGACCCAAGTTTATCAGGATGAGCAAAAACTACAGCAAAACTTTCTTTATCTGGAAAATCGTTTGATCAACAAAAACAAAGAAATTTTCTCGCAAATTCAGCAGCTGATAAGCAGCATGCAGCGGGAACTCTTGGTAGAGTATAGGGCTAAGAATGATTCTGCCTATGAATTAACCTATACGGTTTCCCTTGTCCTGGGTATCATGATTTTTTTGGGAATCATTGGTTCACTAGGCTTTGTCAACAGCATTTTAACTGAAATCCGAAAAGGGAATGAATATAGATTGAAGCTGGAAGAAGCCAAGAAAAAATCTGATGACCTAGCTAAAGCTAAACAAGATTTTTTAGCCAATATGAGCCATGAAATCCGGAATCCATTGCATGCCATTCAAGGATACCAGCAGTCACTCAAAAGGAAAACCTTAAGTCCCCAACAGATGGAAGATGTCAATATGATTGGTTTTGCTTCAGAGACTTTGGTAGGCATCGTAAATGACATTCTCGATTTCTCGAAATTGGAGGCCGGAAAAATTAAAATTGAAAAACATCCTTTTAATCCACAAACTTTGTTTATGAACCTGCAGCAGGTATATAAGATCAAAGCCGATGAGAAGGGATTGGCATTTGATTGGGATATCTATTTGCCTGAGAAAATGTGGGTTTTGACCGACCGATTGAGGATCAGCCAGATTTTGAGTAATTTGGTGAGCAATGCGATCAAATTTACCCAAAAAGGGGCTGTTAAAATCAAAGTCCACCTTGATCAGGATTCACAGTTGAAAATAACAGTGCAAGATACTGGAATGGGGATGTCAGATTCATTTAAAGAAAATATTTTTCAGGAATTCAATCAGGGAGATACTTCCATCACCCGGCAATATGGGGGGACAGGATTGGGATTGGCCATTACCAAAAAACTTATTGACCTTATGGAAGGGGATATTTCCATTCAGAGCAGTATAGGAATAGGTACTGAAATCACGGTCGAATTACCTGTAGAACTTATTGCCGCACAGGCTGAGGCAGTCTCTTTAAAAGATGGTCAAGCGGTCGATTTGA
>NZ_SLAP01000136.1 GCF_007126775.1 Cecembia sp.
ATGGAGCTTCGGTTTTCCAGGACAGACAAAGCTTCAGGCTTGTCCAAACTCCGCAAACATTTCAATTGGACCGGATAAAAAAAGCTTTTAAGGTAGATGAACTCGCGGTATTCACTGATGATGCTACTGTCTATGAATATCAGGGCTGGCAAGTGGAACTTATTTCAGGAAATTTGGAAAATATAAAAATTACCACGCCAGAGGATATGGATTTTGCTGGTTTTTTGATCGGTAAAAATTCCTGAAAAATTTCACCGACTGAATAAGGGCATTCACCGAGTTTCTTCCTGGCTTTGCCTTTTTTGAAAAGGAAGACTGTTTTTTCTGAAGTAGATTTGTTCAAATTAAAACTCAAATTTATAGCATTATGGCAAAGTCAAACTATCCAGCAAAAAATAATGATATCACCGTCGGAGTGATTTTGGTCCTTATTGGAGGCGTTATTTTATTGAGAACTCTGGGCATTTGGTTCCCCAGTTGGGTTACTACCTGGCCAATGATTTTGATTGCTATTGGGCTAATTGTCAGTATCAAGAGCAATTTCAAAAGTGGTTTTGGTTTATTCATGATAGCATTTGGAGGGTTTTTTCTTCTTGTAAAAAACTTCAATCTTCCTTTCAATATCTTCCCCTATGTTATCCCCTTAGGACTGATAACCTTAGGTATTTATTTGATCATCAAAAGAAATTCTGACCGCAAGATTTTTGAACAAAGCTTTTTAAATGCCAGGAAAAATTTTAATCAATCCTCCTCAGAACTGGGATCAAATTTGGGTATGGACATTGATGATGATTTGACAGGAACTTACAAATCTACCGATCAGTCTGAGTATTTGGATGCCCAGGCGCTTTTTACTGGCATTGAAAGAAGAGTAATGAGCAAAAAACTAAGAGGGGGTAAAGTGAGTGCTATTTTTGGTGGTGTTGACATTGACCTGACGCAGGCAGATTTGGCCGATGGCGCTGCAATTAATGTAGAGGTGGCATTTGGGGGGGTAAAGCTAATTGTCCCTTCCAATTGGGACCTTCAGATCAATGTAACCAATATCTTTGCTGGCGTTGAGGATAAAAGGATGTATCAGCCTGTACCTGCAGTGGAGACAAAAACACTCAAAATCTACGGATCTGTGATATTTGGAGGTGTTGAAATCAAATCCTTCTAATACAACCGTATGCTCCAGAGATTAGCTTCATTTTCAAAACTCAACTGGCTGATTATTTTAGCGGTAATCCTGATATGGATTACCGCTTTAACTTTTCTCCTCAGTTTTTATGGTCAACCATTGAATGCATCAATTATCGAAACACTTTGTTTGACAGCAATGCTTTTGTTTGGAATATTGATTTTAGAAAATGTATTCAAGTATTTCTCTCCCAAAAACCACCAAAGATGGCTCATCATTGGCATACCCTTGATCACTTCGGTTGGGATTGTATTCTTCAGTAGATTTTTGATTGGGATTTTGCTCCAAAACCATCAGGAATACCTCCTTTTTTCAGAAAAACTCCTTCCCTTAAAAGTCTTTATTGTATTTATTATACTAGTCGCCTGGGCTTCAATTTTAGTCATATATGGACAAATTGAAGATCAGATTGAAGCAAAAGAAAGACTGGATAAAATCCAGGAAATGGCCAAGGAGGCGGAATTATATCACCTCAAACAGCAATTGCAACCTCACTTTCTATTCAATAGCCTTAACTCCATGAGTGCTTTAATCAAGTCCAATCCTGAAAAGGCAAGGGAAATGATTTTTCAATTGGCTGATTTTCTGCGGGGCACCATCAACAAAGGAAACAACAAATGGATTATGGTTTCTGAAGAAAAAGAATACCTTGAACTCTTTTTGGCTATTGAAAAAGTTAGGTTTGGACATAGACTTACAACAGACTTCCAACTGTCCGAGGAGGCCGAGGGACTGAAGCTCCCGCAATTGTTGATTCAACCCATACTTGAAAATGCCATCAAACATGGTCTGTATGGAGTTACGGGTGAAGTGGCCATCAAAGTCTCATTTGAAAAAAAGGGCGAATACCTTGCAGTAAGTATCAGTAATCCATTCAATCAAGAAGCAGGAAAATCCAAAGGAAGCGGGTTTGGACTTGAGGCGGTAAACAGACGTCTTTTTCTTATTTTTGGAAGAAATGATCTCTTAAAGGTACAAGAAGGCAGAAGTACATTTACAGTTGACATCAAAATCCCACAAATTTAGATATGATGACCCGCACCTTGATTATAGATGATGAACCATTGGCAACGGAAATTATCAGAGAATACTTGGAGGACTATCCGCAATTTGAAATTGTTGGGATATGTTATAATGGCTTTGAAGGACTGAAAGCCATACAGGAACTAAGTCCGGATTTGATTTTTTTGGACATTCAAATGCCAAAGATCAATGGTCTTGAACTACTCGAACTTTTGGAAAATCCACCTGCAGTAATTTTTACTACAGCTTTTGATAACTATGCTATGAAAGCTTTTGATGCCCATGCCATTGACTATCTTCTTAAACCAATTTCAAAAACGAGGTTTCAAAAATCAATTGAAAAGTTTGGACAATCCAATCCCAATGCTGCACATGAACCTAACCAACAAGATCAAACTCCTGATAATACAGATAGGATCGTACTCAAAAATAAAAATCAAATCAAGATTATACCTGTTTCCGAAGTACTTTATCTGGAGGCTAATGACGATTATGTGAACATCTACACCAAGGAAGGTAAATTTTTAAAAAATAAAACGCTCACTTTTTATGAGAAAAATTTGGATTCATCACAATTTGTCAGGGTACACCGATCCTTCATGGTGAAAATCCAAGAGATCCACAAAATTGAACCTTACGAAAAAGACTCCCATCATTTGATTCTAAGAAATGGCGCAAAAATACCCGTCAGCAAAACAGGTCTTCCTAAACTCAAATCAGTTCTCGGAATATAACGGGAAAAAGCCCATTAAGGGCTTTTTTCAATATTCGTCTTCGTTAAAAAAGAAGTCGTCTTTTGTTGGATAATCGGGCCAAATTTCTTCGATATTTTCGTAGGGTTCGCCATCATCCTCCAATTCCTGAAGGTTTTCTACAACCTCCAAAGGAGCACCTGAACGAATTGCGTAATCAATCAATTCATCTTTAGTAGCCGGCCAAGGTGCATCTTCCAGATAAGATGCCAATTCTAATGTCCAATACATAATTTTCCGAGTTTATGTTCACCGCCTTAACGGCACGCAAAAATAGAAATTGTTTTAAATTTTCAATTGTTAACTCATTATTTATTTGAAAGTTCCTTCAGGATAAAATTTTTTACTTCAATTTTTCTTTTAAAGGCACCTATTTTTCTTCTCAGCATCATTTCAAAATCAGCCTCTTGTGTCCTGAAGTTTTCCGAGTTCTCTTTGACGGTCTTCAGTTCATTTTCATCTCTGTAAATCAGGTCTTTTAGTATTGAAGCTTTAATCCTGTCCTGTTCTGATATTTCCTTTTCATCAAAGTCCTGATATTTGGAATGCGCCAATTTATCAAGGAACAGCTTTTCAAAAACAATCTCTGAAAAGAAGGTAAATGAACGCATGGTCAAATTAGCTTCTCTAGGCTTTCTCTGAGGAAGCCTTTTCCAATCGGCCTGAAGTCTCTTCGCAGACGAAATCACCACAGGATTTGTTTCAGATTTGGCCAATTTTTTCATTTCCTCAGTCATGGACTCCATCTTTTTGATCAATTCCCAAGGCTTCATTTGTGGGCCACTCTGCATGGTCCTCTTAAATCTGCTGAATATTCTATTGTTCAATTTGGAAAATTCATCCCACAAAGGTTGTCTTCTTTCAGCAGGGACTTTCCCTGATGCCTTCCACTCTTTTTGGATTCTTTTGGAAATTTCAAAAGCCTGTTTTGCATCCGGGTTGTCAAAAGCAGCTCTTGCTTCGACTACCAAGCGTTCATATACCTTGATGTTTTCTTCAGCTTGAATTGCCAAACCCTCAAAATATTGCTTCCTGTTGTCGAAAAAGGTATCTACAGCAGTGTTGAACTTACTTTCTATATCTTCCTCAAACTCTTTTTCAACCGGGCCGGTTTTAATCCAGCGCATTTTCAGGTTCTTTAGCTCTTCAGCTGTTGCTTTCCAATCTGTACTGTTTTTCAATGCCTCAGCCTCCAAAATAAGTCCCTGTTTGATTTCAAGGTTTCTGGCTCTGTTTTTTTGAATAATATCTTCCAAATAGGCTTGAAGCTGCTCAAGGTCTTCAATGAGTGGTAAAAAATCACCCAATGCATCATAGGTCAATAGAGAATCTTTGAGATGCACCAGCTTCATTAAAAAGGAACCTTTGTTCTGATTTTCTTCAATATCCTTTTTAAGCGCTTCGATTTTTTCCAGTAAAGATTGAAATCTGTCTTCAAAATACTTGATAGTCGAGACCTCATCCTCTTTTACTTCCCCAATCACCCTGTCAGGCTGATTCAAAAATCCCTTAAGATAAACCTTGTTATCTTTAATGTACCCGTATGGATGCTCCATTTCGATTTAATAGGTTGTGTGGTAGTCTTTGTTATTTTTTGCAAATTAATTAATTCGAAAGCATTTATCCTAAGAAAGCCCTATTTTTGCCATCATTGTCATTCTTTGAACAGGAAATAAATAAAAATCGCTTTATGAGCAACGAGAAAATTATATTTTCTATGGCAGGGGTATCAAAAATATACCCCCCTCAGAAAAAAGTCCTAAAAGATATTTACTTGTCATTTTTTTATGGTGCAAAAATCGGCGTCCTGGGTCTGAATGGATCGGGTAAGTCTTCCCTGCTAAGAATTATTGCGGGTGTGGACAAGGAGTTTATCGGAGAAGTGGTCTGGTCACCTGGTTTTTCTGTTGGGATGTTGGAACAGGAACCCCAGCTTGACCCCAATAAAACTGTCAAAGAAATTGTTGAAGAGGCGGTGTCTGAAACGGTAGCGCTGCTTAAAGAATTTGAGGCCATCAATGAAAAATTTATGGATCCGGCCTTGATGGAAGACCCAGACGCTATGGATAAACTCATCCAGCAGCAGGGAGAAGTTCAGGAGAAGCTGGATGCTGCCAATGCATGGGAATTGGACACCATGCTGGAGCGTGCTATGGATGCCCTAAGACTTCCGCCGAGCGAGGCACTTGTTGGTAACTTATCAGGTGGTGAAAAGAGAAGGGTCGCTTTATGTCGTCTTTTGCTACAAGAACCGGATGTGTTGTTACTTGACGAACCTACCAACCACCTTGATGCAGAGTCTGTACTTTGGTTAGAGCAGCATTTACAGCAATATAAGGGAACGGTGATTGCCGTGACCCACGACCGTTATTTCCTGGATAATGTTGCAGGATGGATCCTTGAACTGGATAGGGGAGAAGGCATCCCATGGAAAGGCAATTATTCTTCATGGTTGGAACAAAAACAGGAAAGATTAAAAAAAGAAGAAAAGACCGAATCCAAGCGCCAAAAGACATTGGAAAGGGAACTGGAATGGATTCGCATGGCCCCAAAAGCCAAACAAGCCAAAGGGAAGGCGCGTCTTTCTGCTTATGACAAACTGGTCTCCGAAGAGTCCAAAGAAAAAGAAGCCAAATTAGAGCTTTATATTCCCCCAGGACCAAGATTGGGAGCAAAAGTGATCGAGGTGAATGGTGTGTCCAAGGCATATGGAGACAAATTGCTTTTTGAAAACCTTTCCTTCAGCCTGCCCCAAGGTGGTATCGTCGGGATTATCGGACCAAATGGAGCCGGTAAGTCAACCCTCTTCAAATTGATAACCGGCCAAGAAAAGCCTGATGCAGGACATTTTGAAGTAGGCGAAACTGTAAAACTGGCTTATGTGGATCAGGAACATGACAACCTGGACCCCAATAAGACGGTCTATCAGGCCATCTCGGAAGGAAATGAATTGATGAAATTAGGCAATAAAGAAATCAACTCGAGGGCCTATGTAAGCCGATTCAATTTTGCAGGATCAGATCAAGAGAAGAAGCTGGGCCTGCTTTCAGGTGGTGAGCGCAATAGGGTGCATTTGGCCATGACACTTAAGGAAGGTGGCAACTTGTTGCTTCTGGACGAACCTACCAATGATTTGGATGTGAACACCCTTCGTGCTTTGGAAGAGGCACTGGAGAACTTTGGTGGTTGTGCAGTGATTATTTCCCACGACCGTTGGTTCCTTGATAGGATCTGTACGCATATCCTGGCTTTTGAAGGAGATTCCCAAGTATATTGGTTTGAGGGCAACTTCTCCGATTACGAGGAAAACAAGAAAAAGCGCTTGGGTGATGTGACCCCGAAGCGGATTAAGTATAAGAAGCTTAGGTAAAGGTGAGAAGCTAGAGATTAGAAACGAGAAGCGAGAAACAAGAGACAAGAATCAAGAAATAAGACTTGAATTCGGATATCTAAAATTGGAATTGGGAAAACGGCCCGTGTTTTTGACGTGGGCTGTTTTTTTTAAATTACATTACCTGTTATTTTAAAATTAAAAAATATCACTATTTTTAGGGGAAAGGTTCAGATGAAAGGGATATTGATTTTTAATATTATTTTAGGGATTGTTGCATTGACCTTAGGAACATTGGCACTGATACGTGGGTCCCATTTGTCTGCCTTGGCTATGGGATTTGTATTGCTTTCCAATATCATTCAGATTATTCAATGGTACATAAACATTAATAAATCCAAAGCTCGGTAGGATTAGCATTTTTGTTCCAATAATTTAAACGTCTTCATATGGAGAAACTGTACAATATTTACTTCTTTATCTTTCTGCCTTTAATAATTCTCAACCAATTTATTTTCCAGGTGGTCTATTTGCCTACTTGGGTGACAGGCTTGGTGCTTTTATTAGGTGCAGTATTGTTTTTTGCCCAAGCCGTGAAGATGCGTAAAAAGGCTAAAAGGTAAGCCTAATTCTTATCTCATTACCGTTTTATATATCCTTTCAAATACTTCGGTAGGTTCTATTTCCCCAGAATTTTGCTCACTGGCTTGAGACCCTACAAAAATCGGCCAATCCATTGAATGTTCCGGCATCCTGCCATGTGAACCCTTGACCAAACTGGCATCCAAAGAAATCACGTCCATCAAATACCTGAATCCTAGTTTCTTTTTCAAAAGCTTCATCCCGATTTTTCCCTTCAGGAATTTGATTTCCGGATCGGCCAAAGTTTCAACAGGATCATAGCCCGGCTTGCGGTGAATATCTACCGTCCTCGCATAATCCGGTGCCTTGTTATCATCCAGCCAGAAGTAATAGGTAAACCATGAATCTTTGTCTGCTACGGCAATCAGTTCTCCAGCCCTTGGATGATCCAAGTGGTATTTTTGCTTACCTTCCTTATCCAGTACTTTTTCAATTCCAGGCACCCTTTCCAACATACTTTTGATAGCTGGAATGTCCGCTTCGTCTTTGACATAGACATGGGCCAATTGATGGTCTGCCACTGCAAATGCCTTGCAGGTGCCGGAATCCAAGGTTTCCCTTCCCAGTTCATCTTTAACCACAATGCAGCCCTCTTTCCTTAAAATCCTGTTGATATGGATAGGGTTATTGACAGCCGTGATGCCATATTCAGATAAGAGAATGACTTCAGTTCCCTGTTTTTCAAAATAAGTGATCAGATCTTCTGCTACCTTGTCAATTTCCCTGAGGTCCTTTCCGATTTTATCAAAGTCCGGGCCGTAGCGCTGCAAACCATAATCCAAGTGGGGAAGGTAAATCAGGTTCAGGGTAGGATTGAACCATTGGTCTACTTTTTTGGAAGCCTTGGCAATCCATTGGGTGGATTCGATATTGGCATTGGGTCCCCAAAAAGAGAAAAGCGGAAACTGTCCCAACTCCTGCTGCAACCTGTCCCTCAGGTTCATGGGTTGACTATGGATGTCTGGTAGTTTTCTACCATCCGCTGGGTACAAGGGCCTTGGGGTAACTGCATAATCCACCGAAGAATACATATTGTACCACCAAAACATGTTGGCACAGGTAAAATTGGGGTCATGATTCTTTAGCTTGTCCCAGATTTTTGGTGCCTGAACCAGATGGTTGGACTGTCTCCAGAATTTGATTTCGCATTCGTCCCGGAAGTACCAACCGTTGCCGACGATTCCGTTTTCTTCAGGCCATTTTCCTGTGAGGTAAACCGACTGGGAAGAGCAGGTCACTGCAGGTAAGACGGGTTGGATAAAAGTCTTTTGCTTTTTTTCTATCCATTTTTTAAGAAAAGGTGTATGTTCTCCGATCAATCTGGATGATAAAGCAACAATATTGATGACAACGGTTTTTTTCATTTTTCAAAAGTTTTGATGACCCAGTCCATTTCACGGGTAATTGAGGAAGAGAGTTCTTGTCTGAGGACCTTGTCCAACACATCCCAAGTGTAAGTTTCCACTTCCAAATGGCTGCAGACTGGATTTTTTTTAATCTCCTCCAGCACATGGATAATGTCGGATTGGGTGGAGGAAAAGTTCCCATAATGTGATAAGAAAACTGTTACGTGAAAATGAATCCTCATTTCCTCCATTTCTGTTTTGTCCAGGATAGCGATCGCCTCTGGAAGGTCTGGATAAGATTGGAGTTGTCCGGATGCATCTCTTCCAATTACCTGATGCAGGTAAGTGGATTCTGCAAGTGGTTTGAGTTTGGTTTGCAGGAATTGTCTTTCCTTTATATCTGTCGGCACACCTACTTTCAAGGCCGCTGAGATCTGGATTTTACCAATTTTGATGCCCGCCTCCTGCAATTTACCGAAGGTGTCTTCTACCTTCTCGTAAACAATGGCAAAATGACAAACATCGTAGCAGATCCGGATATGGTGCTTAAGGAGCTTATCAGCTGCTGCTAAGGAAATGCCCAATTTCTCAACCAGCCATGCGCCTCCTTTTGGAATCAACCAATCCCTGAAAAACCAAAGTACTTCCTCAGTATTTTCCAAGATTCCATCGGGTTCGGGTTCTATATCCAAATGAAGTGTTTTCTGTGTTTTTTGCTCTAAATGGTGCAATTCAGCAGTAATTTCAGCCAACTGTTGGCAAGCGATTTGAAGCACTTTATCCCTTTCCAAGCTGGTATCAAACCAATGCCGGTAAGAAATGGGGGAGGTGGAAATACTGCCTTCTTGACCAGAAGGAGTCAAAGTTTCCAGAATATGGAAAAGCCTGAGCGTGTATTCCTTCCTTGCAGCCGTAGACCAATCCGGTTGGTGTACCTTATCTTTGACCACTGTATGATGGAATTCCCCATAAGGAAAGCCGTTCATGGTGAAAACATAGCAATCTTCATTTCTTAACCAGTCTTGAAACTCCCTCAGCTTTTCTGCGGAAATCAATATTTCGCTGGCCTGATTTGAAAGCCTGAGGCCAATACCGAAAGGGCCTTGGATGCCCAGGTTGGCTTTAACTTTTGGAATGTAATCCTTGAGGCTTTGGAAAGTATCTTCCCAGGTTTCGCCCGGATGGATATTGCTACAATAACTCAGATGATGTTCCTGTATCTGCATGATTTTCAATTCACATGGTGGTTTTATGCATGGATTCCAGATAAGTAATGGCCTTTTGAATCAAAATATGATCCATTTCATGCACTTCTTCCCCTTTTCCAATGGCTTTCAGCAACATGATGGTCAGTCTACCCCCAAGGTGTTCCCTGAATTCCTCCAATCCTTTGATCAGGTTTTCACCTGTCAGTTCGGAAACAAATAAATCGAAGCCCAGGTCAGAGATCAATTTCAAAATTCTGTCTAGATCAGCCTTTGTTATCCAGCCTTTCAAAAAGGAATAGGTACTGTCCAATGCGATACCTATGGCCACTGCTTCCCCATGTCTTAAATCAAAGCTGGTCAGGTATTCCAGCTTATGGGCTGCCCAGTGTCCAAAGTCCAAGGGCCTGGATGAACCCATTTCAAAGGGATCTTTTCCGGAGATATGGTCCAGGTGCATCTGTGCGCAGCGGATGATGGATTCCTTCATAGGCTCCATTTCTCTTCTGGCCAGAATATGGGCATGCTTTTCCATCCATTGGAAAAAGTCCGCATCCTTGATCAGAGCCACTTTGATGGCTTCTGACAAACCGGATCTCCAATCTCTGTCATCCAAAGTCTTTAGAAAATCAAAATCATTGACGACCAGATAAGGGGTGGCGAAGGTTCCTATGTAATTTTTCTTTCCAAAATAGTTGATGCTGTTCTTTACCCCTACGCCAGAGTCATTTTGTGATAGAACAGTGGTAGGGATTCTGATATGCCTCACCCCTCGGTGGGAAATAGCGGCAGCAAAACCTACCATATCCAAAACCGCTCCACCGCCTATGGCCATGATATAAGAATGCCGGTCTATGGCTTGCAGGTGGGTGGCTTCTACAATTTGCCTGACCAGGTTTTCATCGTTTTTGGAAGCTTCCCCTCCAGGTACAATCATTGGGGCTGCACAAAGGGAAATATCCTTTTTGTTAGCTTCAAAATATTGCTCCAGCTTGGAAATCAGATCAGGGTGTGCTTCAGTAAGGCCTTGGTCCAGGACGACTAAAACCTTTGCTGGGTTTTCAGTCCTGAGATGTTCCGCCAAAAGGCTATTGTTTGGATCAAACAGGCCATGGGTAAAGCATACCTTGTATTGGAAATTGACTGCAAAGGCCTGTTGAAGTACTGTATGTGTCATTTTTTATCGAGGCGTTGAAGCATCAAGTTACGGCAAATATTTTTGCCAATCTTAGTGAAATAGGAAGTAGGATCAAAATGCAGAGCCCTACCCACCAGCCTGAGAAACTGGCAGCAAGGGAAGCATTCAGGATGATCAGAGAAATAACGGCAGCTTTAACTGATTTTCCAATAAGCTGGGGCTGTTGCAACCGCAAGGCCTTGATTAGTGGAGGCAGAATCATATAGGCAAACAAACCTACAAAAGGAATGACCACCCATCCTGCATTATCCTCTAAAAAGGCAATGAAAAGGAGCGAAGCAATGATTAGGATATAAATACTTAGACCACCAATGAGGGCATTTTTGTTTTTTCCATGAACTTCACCCCTGCTAATCATGGTGATGGCAGATACATAAGCCAAAGGGATCAGACCCAAAGCCCAGAAATCAAATAAAAGCGCTGGAATGACTGAAATGCCCAATAGTAAATTGCCTGTTCTACAAAGACCCATGTTGATTGGTCCGATAATCGCTTGATGCTTTCCCCAGGCATCATAAAGTACGGCCAATAAACCCACAGCTAGGGCAATGAAACCGCTCCAAGGATTGACTTGGAAGGCAGCCAAAACCCCGAACACTATCAGTACAGCAGCCATCCATGCGGCATGGCTTTGCTTTACCTTTCCGCTCGGGATGGGCCGCTCCGGCCGCTCTATGGCATCCAATTTGGCATCAAATACATCATTGAAGGCTACGCCTCCCCCGTATAAGCCTATGGTGGATAGGGATAACCAGATCAATGGGAGAATGTAATTGTCTCCTGTTTCGGTATCTTGAGAGAACAATAATGCTGCAGCACCGGAAACAGCAAAGCCAGCCCAAATATCGGCAATGGCTGTGATGATGTTGGCAGGTCTTGTGAGCTGTAGGTAGGCTTTGATATTTAAAGCTGCCATAGGTTAATTTTCCACAGCTTCGGAAGAACCTTCAACTCTCGGTGTTTGACCGCCACGTAGCACTGAATTGCCTGCATGTTTCAGTCTTTGGTCAACTGGTTCAGGCGCTAACCAATCTGATTCTTCCATTTGTCCGCTTTGGGAATAAGCCGTCAGTGCGTTTTGGTAACAGGTCATTCTGATATGTTCTTCTGGAATTCCATTTTTGCGCATCAAAGCAGCAGTTTTAGGGACTGCAAGCGGGTCACTGATGCCCCAATCTGCTGCAGAGTCCACTATGATGCGTTCAGGTCCGTATTTCTTTACAATTTCTACCATCCTATCACTGCCCATTTTGGTATGAGGGTAGATAGTAAATGCCGCCCAATAGCCCCTGTCCAATACTTCCTTTACAGTTTCTTCATTGTTGTGGTCCACGATCACCATCTGTGGGGGCAGTCCATGCTCCTCACTTACATCCATACTTCTTGTAGTACCTTTCTTTTTATCTCTGTGAGGGGTATGGATGAGGACCGGTAACTCCACTTCTTTGGCCAGTTCCAATTGAAGTCTGTAGTATTTGTCTTCTGCGGCTGTTTGGTCGTCGTACCCGATTTCACCAATGGCCACTACACCTTCTTTGGTGGCATATAAGGGTAACAATTCCATTACCTCTTCAGCGAGGGCTTCATTATTGGCTTCTTTTGAATTCAATCCGATAGTACAGTAATGTACGATACCAAACTGCTTGGCGCGGAAGCGTTCCCAGCCCACCAAAGTGCTGAAATAGTCTTTAAAACTGCCAACTTCTGTTCTGGGCTGACCCAGCCAAAAAGCAGGCTCAATAATCGCAACTACTCCCGCCTTTCTCATGGCTTCATAATCATCTGTGGTTCTGGATACCGCGTGAAGGTGGGGATCTATGTACATTTCCATAATTTTTCAGGTTTATTGTTTTATCATCGGGCTTTCACTCAGTGCCCTTAGGTTTGAGTTTTTTTAATTTTTGATCAAGGTTTCAGCAAAGGTTTTGCCTATGGATTCCCAGGTAATCTTTCCTGCCTTGATATCCCTCTGGATTTCAGGGAATTTAGAGAGATATGCTTTTGCTTTTGGGAAGGGAGATTGATGACAGGCCAATAAAGCCCCTTGTTTTTCCATAATATCATCGCTATCCACTGCTTTTTCGATGTCTTCCAACCTAGAATCATTGAAGAATGGTGCTACATATCTCCATAATTCCGGCATTACGTTCCGTCCCGCAGCCCATCTTTCATGGGCAAAGTCAATCAGGATGCTGGCCAGGTTTTCATTGGCACGTTGATCCGCATTTTGGATCAGAAATAAAGGCCTTTGCATAAAGACAGCCTTTAGCAACATCTGATTCCATGCCCTCTCGTCGAAATATTCCGATGGATAAGGATTGTCCAGGGAAACCGCATCAAAAACCAAAGTCATATTGGTCCTTAGACCTTCAATGGCTCTTTCTAACAGTTTGTCCTGGAATGGCAGGATCGGCAGTGCTGCATAAAGACTCTTAAGTTCCTGCATGTCCCCGGTTTCAAACAACTGGTTCATGGTTTTGAACCAGAGTCCTTCATCTGTTTGTGGATAAGACAAAATCAAAATCGCCCTTGCAGTCTGTAATTTATCCCAGGCGGAGGGGGTAAAACCTTTTCTATGCTGTTCAGCTTCCTTGGTTTGGGCTTCACTTACCTGTAAAGGAACTTTATCAAAATGCCTTGAAGCCTTACCAAAAGCGATATAAAGCTTCATAGCTTTGGCGCTCCCCTTGATTTCTCCGCTTTGGTTTTTCAACCAATTCATGGAATCCGCTTCAGCCTGTGTGCTGAGCAGATCAATCAAATAGTCTATTACCTGCGGAGATAAATTAGATGCTGACATTACCTTATGATTAATTGGGAATATTCTCTGTTTGCAAACTAAGTGTAAATTTAAAGATTAAACCCACACTTGGAAGGAGGCTTGAGAAAAAATAGCTTCAATTCCCATAGGTGGATTTTTTTCTTTTTTGGTGGTTAAACTTTCTTATTTTCTTAATAAATCCTTTTAAAAAGCTAAATCGAAAGCAGGCTTTTTTGTTTATTTGCCATTTATACCTACCCCAGTATTATGAGGAACTTATTGCTAAGACCAGGAGCGGAAGAGCTTACTTACGAGATTAGAGGCATTGTGAAAAAGGCCAGGATGATAGCATCATTTGGCCATGAAATTACATGGGAAAATATTGGTGATCCCATTCATAAAAACAATAAAGTTCCGGAATGGATGAAAGCGATCGTTTCGGATTTGGTATCTCAGGATAAGAGCTATGGCTATGCTGATTCCAAAGGGGTTCTTGAAACCAGAAAGTTTTTGGCTGAACTGAACAACAGCAAGGCTGGGGCTCAGATTACAGAAGAGGATGTTTTGTTTTTCAATGGTTTGGGGGATGCCATAGCCAAATTATATCAATTTTTGATTCCAACGGCCAGAATCATAGGGCCATCTCCAGCATACAGCACCCATAGCTCAGCTGAAGCCGCCCATGCCAATACGGCTCCAATTACTTACAAGTTGGATCCTGATAACCAATGGCTTCCTGATATGGAGGATTTGTACAATAAAGTCAAATATAATCCTTCTGTGGTTGGAATCTTGATCATCAATCCGGACAACCCTACTGGAATGGTCTACCCCAGAGAAGTTCTAGAAGGATTTGTCAGGATAGCGGAATCATTTAAACTCTTGCTTATTGCAGATGAGATTTATCAAAACATTACCTACAATGGCGTCAGTGCAGTCTCTTTGGCGGAAGTTATCGGAGAACTTCCGGCCATTTCTCTAAAAGGAATTTCAAAGGAATTTCCATGGCCTGGGTCCCGCTGCGGATGGATGGAGTTTTATAACAGGAATGCTTCCAAGGAGTTCAGCAAATTGGTGCAGACCTTGGAAAATGCGAAGATGATTGAGGTTTGCTCTACCATACTTCCCCAGCTCTCCATTCCGAGGATTATGAGTCATCCGAAATATGCTTCTTACAGAAAAGTTGAAAATGAAAAAATAGGAAGAAGGAGTAAGATCATGGAGGAACTTCTGGGAGGTATTCCTGGCGTGAAGTTCAATCCCACAAAAGGAGCTTTTTACAATACTATTGTTTTTGATCCGGATTTCTTAAAGCCTGATCAGATTCTGCCTATTACTGACCCCAATGTAAAAGAACTTTTGGATGAATGGTTGGAGCAAGAACCGGATATGCCTCTTGATAAGCGCTTTGTCTATTATTTATTGGCTGCTTACCATATCTGTGTGGTTCCAATTTCTTCATTTTGTTCCGACCTGAGGGGTTTTAGGGTGACTCTATTAGAAGAAGATGAGCAGGTTTTCCGTAATACCTTTCAAGACTTAGCTAAGGCCATTAAGACCTATCTGAAATCGGCCTAGGTACTTTATAATTTTTGAAAATTGGGATTATAGTCCAGGTCTCCAAAGGGAAGATAAAAATGCTTGTTTTAGGGTTTTTGCAGAGGGTATACTGGAAAATCCCTCATGTTCTCTTACATCCAATGGTTCTCTGTACTCGAATTTTTCCTCGGGAAGTTCCATTTGTATATTGACCAAAGCATTGAGGTCAGGTTGTCCGGCATTGACCCAGGCGGTGTACCAAAAATCAGCTGTCATTTTGATGGCCCTTTTCATCTGTCTTTCCACCTGTCCATCCAAAAGTTCATGGTAAGCTTTGGTGAAATCTTTGGAATATACCCTGGTATTGATGCCATTCCTTTCTTCATAGCTGTATTTCTTATCTTCTGAAAAGCGGCTACTTACGATTTTTTCGAAATACAAAACAGAATCTAAGGCAGCGTGGGCCTTCTCGACCGCATCCCATATGCTATATTGCGGTTTTTCCAGGTAAATGGCTTTGCCAACAAAAAAATCATAATCTTCTGCCAATAATTCCGGAATCCTGCTTTCCCAAAACCCATGGATACCATATTGATTGGTCAATTGTCCATTATAGTTTTTGGTGGTATGGAGCGGCACATTCATATCGGCGATGTAATGGCCTAAATCAGCAGTAATTCTCAATATGGCTTTGATGTCTCTTTTTTTGAAAGCCTCAGTAAGAGAAAGTTGGGTGCGGTAAACATTCCAGGGGCCAATACCTTTTTGACGCAACTCTTCTTCGGAATATTGTTCAAGCGCTTGATGCCAGTATCTGGGGAGTTTGTATACAGCGCTGTCTCCATAAGCATCCGCGTCTAAATAATGCTTTTCCGCTTCTCCTAATACAGCATATCTCCTTCGGTCGGGATTCACAGCATTTTCGCTGATATAATTGATGTGGTATTTAAAAAAACCGATCATTTCAGGAGGCAAAGAATAAACCGCCTGCCTGTTGATTTTTCTATGTGCGAAAAACCCCCAGCTGAAAAGTTCAATCGGCTGAAAAGCGACCCATATAAAAAAAGTGAAAAAATACCTCATGTTTAAAAATAATCAATTCTCTCGAAATTGTGAAATAAAAATATGTTACCTTTGCACACTTACAGCGGTATTTATAATAATATTACCGATTTTCAGGCTTAACAAGGTTTAGTGTGGAAATCCTTTTGTGTTTCAAAATTAATATATTACATTTGCACTCCATTTAGAACTGGGGCAAAAAAAGAATCTAAGTTTAAAAGATATGGCAAATCACAAATCGGCACTTAAAAGAATCCGTGCAAACGAAGCCAAGCGTTTGAGAAACAGGTATCAGCATAAGACTACCAGAACCTTCATCAAAAGATTGAAGACTACTACTGACAAGTCAGAGGCACAGGAATTGTTGAAAACTGTTACATCTATGATTGATAAACTTGCCAAAAAGAATATCATTCACAAAAACAATGCTTCTAATAAGAAGTCAAAATTGACTAAATTGGTCAACTCATTGGCCTAATTCCATAAAATTATCCGATTAAATGGTCCTGACCTTGCGGTCAGGACTTTTTTTGTTTAGATACATCAGTTAATTTTAAAATCTCCTAATGCGCCTACTATAATCAGGCTTTCAAATGGATGTTTGACTTTTTAACGTTGGTTTTTATGGAAGATTATACATCGATCAAGATTTCTCTTTTGGCAGAAGAAGACCGGCCTAGGGAAAAATTATTGCTAAAAGGTAAATCAGTACTTTCAGATGCAGAGCTTTTGGCCATCTTGCTGGGTTCCGGGACCAGATCACTCAGTGCCGTAGATTTGGCCAAGCATATATTAGCCTCTGCCAATCATGACCTGTCCCTATTGGCCAAAATGAGCGTGTCTGACCTCAAAAAGTTCAAAGGTATAGGTGAGGCAAAAGCGATTACGGTGGTTTCCGCACTTGAATTGGGAAGAAGAAGAAAACTCATCAATGAGGTGCCCAAAAGGGTTAAGATCAGCTCTTCGGCTGATGTATACCATTTGATGAAGCCAGAATTATTGGATGAACCTATTGAACATTTTTATGTGATTTTGTTAAACAGGAGCAATCATGTAATCAAGAAACAGTTAATCAGTAAAGGAGGAATAAGCGGAACGATTGCCGATCCCAAAATTATATTTAAGCATGCTTTGGACAACCTTGCTTCTTCCATGATATTAGTCCATAACCATCCCTCGGGAAATATAAAACCTTCTGAACAGGATAGGCGTTTGACCTCTAGGCTAAAATCAGTAGGTCAAAATCTAGAAGTACCCGTCTTGGATCATATCATTTTCACGGATGTTGCCTATTTTAGCTTTTCAGATGAAGGTTTGATATAGTCATGCAAAAAAGAAATATTTTAATTATTGGTATTTTCGTAGTGGTGGGGCTGGCATTCTGGTACACTTTGACCAGGTCCACCGATGAAGAGATTTATGTAGAAAACATTCAAAAAGAGCGGGAAAGGCAGTTTAGGTTTCTGAAGTTCAACCTGGATTCCCCCTTAGAGGACCATCAAAAAAGTGAACTGACTTCTTTGAGTTTTTATCCCATAGATATGTCTTACAGGATAAGAGCCAAGATGGTTCCTGCAGAAGACAGGAGGATGCTCGAAATTCCTATGACGGATGGTACGGTTGAAAAATACCTCAAACACTCTTATGCCGAATTTCAATTAAATGGTCAACCCCTGCGGCTATTGTTGTTGCAGGCAGCCAAAGAATCCGATAAAAGGAATTTTTTCCTGGCCTTTGCTGATGATACCAGCGGGGAGGAAACTTATGGAGGTGGAAGGTATATCAATCTCCGGCAGGACGGCAAAAACAGTATTACCATTGACTTTAATATGGCCTATAATCCCTATTGTGCTTATAATCCAGATTACGCTTGTCCATTGCCTCCCAGAGAAAATATTTTGGAAATCCCGATAAGGGCAGGGGAGAAGGATTATAAGAAGGATTGATGGGAGAAGCGAGACTTTAGAGACAAGAAACAAGAGGCAAGAAGCAAGAGTACCAAGTATTTAGGAAGTGGTAAGTAGAAATAAATCACAAAGATCTTATCCCTCAAAAACTTTTTCCCAAGCTAAGGCCTAAACTGAATGGAATAAATCGAACTCGGTTTTCTGCAAAT
>NZ_SLAP01000093.1 GCF_007126775.1 Cecembia sp.
AGCGAAGAATCTCCCATAGTTTAGGAGATGCTTCGACTCCGCAAGCTCCGCTCAGCATGACGTTTCATTAACTGTCATTACCTTTCTGTAAATACCAAATTTCAAATTCTCAGGATGACGTGCGCTTCCACATTTGCCAATTATAGGTTCTTAAAAACACCAAGCCTCATTCTTTAATCACTCCTAAAAACCATTATTTCCAACCCTCAGCACTACCTTTCTTAATTTTCTTGTAAGCTGAAGGCGTCATTCCTGTATGTTTCTTAAATTGTGAAGAGAGGTGCTGCACAGAACTGTAACCTAATTTCCAAGCCATTTCACTCAATTGCATTTCCTCATAAAACAACCATTCTTTAACCTTGTCCAATTTCAATTGGATAAAAAAGTACTCTAAGGTGATCCCTTCTGTGCTGCTAAATAAATGGCTTATCCGAGAATAGTCTTCAGGGATATGCTGCTTGATAAAATCCATAAGATGGAATCCTTCTGGAATATCTGCCTTTCGGATAAATTCATTTAGTAGATTTTTGACTTCCTCAATCCTTTGGACTTCTTTGCTTTTTAGGATTTCAAAACCCAACTGATGGAATACCTGCTCCAATTTGGAAAGTTTATCCTTGTCTATGGCTTGAGGTAAAAACACTTTTCCCAAGACAACTTTATCAAAAGGAATGTCCAGCTGCTGCAGGGACTGCTCTACCGCAAGCACACAGCGGGGACAAACCATGTTTTTTACCTGAATTTCCTTTACAAAATTATCTGCCATTTCCACACTATTTGATAATCAACCAATCCAAAACCCTCAAATACTAAAAGAACAATTTTACAATGCTTTGGATTAAAATCCAGCAATATCATGTCCGCCATGGCGGATCCAATATCAATAAATATCCTTGCGAAACCATTTAAAAACCGATACACTATCTGCTCTGCTAAATAAGATTATCCTCAAATCACAGGATCTTCTCCATCACAATCCTATAATCCTCAATACCTCCTTTTTTGATCAGATCCACTATTTTAAAACCTCTGTTAAGGCCAAAGTGAATCATTTTGGAGAAGCGGTTTCGTGTTTTGAAATATACCTTCAGGTAACCATGATTCCTGGCCCATCGTTCCTGTTCATCGGCCAATTTGGTCGCAATCCCCATTCTCCTGTAACTATCCATCACACCGCCCATCCAGGAATAAAACAATTCAGGTGAATCCCTTTGGTAGCCCACTTTAAAGCCCACAGGTTTGCCATCCACTTCTGCAATTAGGATCAGGTGAACGACGTCTTTCAATCTGTCCTCATAAATTTTTTCGGAAAAAGGCTGGAAAAACTCCGTTACATTTTTGGAAAGTTCTGTCACTTCTTGGACAGTACCCTGTCTGATTTTTATTTTTTCCATGTTTTCATGATCTATTTATAAAGGCAACATGGAATCTCGCATGGAAATAATCATTCCAGTCTGTGATGTTTTGGCCATGCAAGATTTCATAAGCTGATTTCCATTTTGACATTACACCGGCCATATTGGCCACAACCCATTTCTACCTCTCGAAATCCAAGTTTCTTATACAAATGAATTGCTGGCACCAACTTAGAGCTTGAAAACAACTCCACTTTTTTGGCTCCGATTGATTTGGCCTTATCCAGAATAGCCTTCCCTAAAAGAAAACCAATACCTCTCCCTTGCCCTTTGGGGTCTACCCCCATTTTAATCATTTCAAAGGAACCGACTTCTTTGGAAGGAATAAGGGCCACAGTACCAAAAATTTGATCATTCTCTTTGGCAAAAATGATATATCCACCTTTATCAAGGATATGCTCTTGTGGATTTTCCAACTGGGCGATATCAAAAGGCTCCAAAGAAAAATACTGCTCCACCCAAGCTTTGTTGATCCGCTCAAAGTGGGGCCGGAACTCAGGCTGGTAATCGATAATGGAAATGGTATTCATAGCGATTGAATTCATTCCATGAATATAAGCAGAAAAAATAAGTGGGAAAAAGGCATCCCTTTCCTGATGGTAAAATTTGGAATTCACAGAAATGTACGTCACTCTGACGAATGGAAAGCCTGCCCCGATCCTTTCGGGGAGTCTCCCAAAATCGAGGAGATGCTTCGACTCCGCAAGCTACGCTACCATTGACAGAACTTCACGCCCGTCACCCTGACGAAGGAAGGGTCTCCCGAAATATGGGGGATCCTTCACCTCCGCAAGCTCCGGTACCATTGACAGGTAAGAGTAACCGTCACCCTGAGTAAAGCGAAAGCCTGCCCCGATCTTTTCGGGGGGTCTCCCATAGTTTAGGAGATGCTTCTACTCCGCAAGCTACGCTCAGCATGACGGATCAAGTGATGTCATTGCCTTTGTGTAAATGCAAAATTTTAAAATCTCAGGGTGACGGTTCCGGTAATCTGTCAATGGTACGAAGGAAAAGTCTCAAGTTTATAGAACATAACTGCAAGCAAATTTCCAAAAGCTAAATCTCAAGTAAACCCATTCTAAAAATTTCCTTATTTTTGACCTTTGTTTTACACCAACCAAAAATTCAATATGGGATTATTAAGCGGAAAAACGGCTCTGATCACCGGAGCATCTAAAGGAATCGGCAGGGCAATTGCCATCCGATACGCCCAAGAGGGCGCCAATGTAGCATTCACTTACCTTTCCAGTGTAGAAAAAGGTCAGGCTTTGGAAAATGAACTGGCAGCTTTCGGGATCAAGGCCAAAGGCTATCGTTCTGACGCCTCTGACTTTAAGGCAGCGGAAGAATTGGTCAATGCGGTAGTGGCAGATTTTGGCGCTTTGGATATCCTGATCAACAATGCCGGAATTACCCGTGATAACCTGTTGATGCGAATGACCGAAGAAGCATGGGATGAAGTTATCGGGGTCAACCTGAAGTCATGCTTCAATACGGTAAAAGCTGCTACCCGCACCATGATGAAAGCAAAGGCTGGTTCCATCATCAATATCACCTCTGTTGTAGGAATTAAAGGGAATGCCGGACAGGCGAACTATGCTGCCTCCAAATCAGGAATCATCGGGTTCACCAAATCTGTGGCGCTTGAATTGGGATCAAGAAACATCCGTTCCAATGCTGTCGCCCCGGGATTTATAGAAACTGAGATGACTGGGGTATTGGATGAAAAAACCGTACAAGGCTGGAGAGATGCCATCCCGATGAAACGTGGCGGACAACCGGAAGAAGTGGCCAATGCCTGCGTGTTCTTAGGTTCAGATATGAGTTCTTACATATCCGGTCAAGTGCTTCAGGTGGATGGAGCGATGCTTACTTAAGAGGGGAGAGACGAGAAGTGAGAGGTTAGACACAAGAAATAAGACATAAGATAAAGTGGAATTTCGGAAGGCAGACTTCGGAACCATTAAGTTAAAGGATTCATTAAGGTAATTGCTTAAAATAGTTACAAAACAACCCCGATAGGGGTTTAATCCTTTTAAGGTATTTGCCCCGGGTAAAACCCGGGGATGTGAAGGAATTATTATATTCGGGAATCCCCACTCCAAAGGAGTCGAACACAAGGGAAGAAAGTATAATACCTGTCAAATATTTCAGGATGGAGCGTATAGTTGGAATATAGAGGATTTTTGTTTGAAGAAAATAACGGAGTAAAGAGCCATAAACTTTGAAATTTCAATATTTTCGAAGCTTTAATAGTTTAAAAGACCTTCGAGTTTCTAAAACCTTAAAGGACTAAGTATCCCCGCTCAATAATTTTGGGCGGGGTTTTATTTTTTCAAAATACAACCTTTTAAAAAAATTTTAGTATATTGTAATGATATCAATTCAATATCATATCAATATGGAGAAATTAACCAAACCCCTATCTGGCTATTTGATGGTATTGGTGGCAATAGCCCTGATTCCGGCCATTGTTTTTGCAATGATCAACCAGATTTTCTGGTTGGGTATAGTACTGATCGTACTGTTTATTTTGATACTTCCGGGATTCTTTACTTTACAACCCAACAAAGCCATGGTACTGATTTTATTCGGTGCTTACAAGGGCACCGTAAAAGCCAATGGCTTCTTTTGGGTCAATCCTTTTATGACCAAGAACAAAATTTCTCTTAGAGTAAGGAATTTTGAGAACAAGCCATTGAAAGTCAATGATAAAATCGGTAATCCCGTAATGGTAGGTACCATCGTCGTTTGGCAGGTAGAGGACACTTTCAAAGCTACTTTTGAAGTGGAAGATTATGAAAATTTCATCCATTTACAGTCTGACGCAGCAGTACGGAAAATGGCAGGGAAATACCCATATGATGACTTTGAAGCTGAAAATGCAGAGGTTACTTTACGATCTGGCGTTGAGGATGTCAATCATTCTTTGGAAGCTGAAATTTCAGAGCGCCTACATCATGCTGGTATCAAAGTCATAGAAGCCAGAATCTCCCATTTGGCCTACGCACAAGAAATCGCGTCCGCTATGCTGCAAAGACAGCAAGCCACTGCCATCGTAGCGGCAAGAAGAAAAATAGTGGACGGAGCTGTCGGCATGGTGGAAATGGCACTGGAAGACTTAAAGCTAAAGGGCATAGTAGACTTTGAAGAGGAGAAAAAGGCAGCTATGGTCAGCAATTTAATGGTGGTCTTGTGTTCGGATAGAGCTGCAAGTCCCGTATTGAATGTGGGAACCCTAAATCAATAAGTATCATGGCAACTTATATTTTCAAAGAAACACAGCGCTTTAATCAGCCATGGGTTTGGGCCATCTTATTGGTGGCCACAGGAATCATATTTTATGGATTGCTAAGCCAACCTATGGAAGACTGGGAAATGGTCATCCCAGTTATGATTTTGGGATTGGTTATTTTACTCTTGGTCAGCATGAAGCTTAAAACACGAATAGATGAGGTTGTCCTGGCATTCAGTTTCTTCCCTTTAATCATAAGAAGGACATATAAATTGACGGAGATAGAAAAATTGGAGCTCATTGCTTATAATTCTATATTTAAATTTGGAGGTTGGGGGATACGCTACAATTTCGACATGTGGGCCTATAATGTAAGGGGAAAACATGGTCTAGTGGTGACTTTAAAAAATAAAAAATTTCTCCTCGGCACCCAAAAGCCCGAAGAAATGCAAAAGGCCATAGACCAGTTTAACCAAATAAAATCAGGAAATCATGGCGGCTAAGAAACCCTTTGCCCTGAGATTGGATGAGGAAATGATGAAGGCTGTGGAAAAATGGGCATCAGATGAGTTTCGCAGTACCAATGGACAGATCGAATGGATCATCCATGAGGCCTTGAAGAAGGCGGGAAGATTGAAGGGGAAATAATGATTTGTACAAAGTACCATGTACCAAGTACTGGGAAACCCTAAATGGAAGAAATATCAAAACGATGGTTGGAGGCCATCGGCAACCTGTAACGCAGCTCCCAAGATACCCCGGCCTGAAGGGTCGGGATAAATCAATGATGGTATCAAGTCATGAATTCCAAGGTTATCCGTGGCTTCCAGCCCCGGTTGGGTTCATAGGGTATGAATAAC
>NZ_SLAP01000105.1 GCF_007126775.1 Cecembia sp.
GAAGGAAGATCTTCTATTGGAAGGTTGGGCTTATTCGTCCATATAACAGCAGGGTTTGGAGATGTTGGCTTTAGTGGTTTTTGGACACTTGAAATTTTCTGTGTTCAGCCCATAAGAATCTATGCAGATGTGGAAATCTGTCAGATCTATTACCATGATATCTCCAAGCCCTTTAAAACCTACCGATCAGGAAAATATCAAGATAACAAGGGCATTCAGGCCAGTATGCTCTATAAGGATTTTGAATGATGCTTCGGTGGATATTCATATTGCCTGTTAAATTATACCAATTGCTAATCAGTCCCTTGTTTCCTACCTCATGCAGACATGAACCTAGTTGTTCCAAATATATGATTCAAGCGATCAAAATCCATGGAGCATTAAAAGGGCTTTGGCTTGGAATCAAAAGATTGGCAAAATGCCATCCTTGGGGCACATTTGGTTATGATCCGGTACCCAAAAAAACCAAACCCGATGAAAACACCATTTGATCTTCTTAAAAACCATGAAATAAAACCCAATACCAATCGAATGTTGGTTATTCAGCATTTTATGGATGATCATAAGGCACATTCTCTCTGTACACTTCATGAATTACTCAAGGATCAAATGGACAGGACAACGGTTTATAGGATTTTGATTTTATTTACAGATAAAGGCATTCTTCAGAAAATACCCTGTTCGGATGGTAATATACTTTTTGCTTTGAATTCAGGTAATTCTGAGAAAAAAAATAACACACATTTCAGGTGTAAATGTTGTCAGAAAGTGGAGAATCTTCCAGATTTGCCTGAAGAATATCTCCAGAGATTAACTGATCAGAAAATCAATCTGGAAGGGATTGCCTTTGAGGGATATTGTATGGATTGCAGCCAATAGAAATTAAGGTTCTAAAAAATCGAGAAAATTATCATTATTCGCTAACCTTCTGTAAATGCATGATTTTCTATTTTCACCATTTTTGTTGAAAGTGTGACAAATCCCTCCTTTTTTACCCTATTTGATCACAGCATAACCGAAACTCATCCCCACAAAAGGCTGAAAGTCCCGACCTGTTATATTTAAAGAAAGATTGGCTTGAGTCCTCCCAAGTAATGCCCCAAACCTGTACCCGAGACCTAAATTGGTTATCCATGCTTCAGCGTCTTCCCAATTCCCTGCTCTACGAGAGGTAATTATAAACCTATGATGGGTGTGTACATTGATGCTAAGTCCTGAATAGAGTTGATAAACTCCCCCTTTTTTCCCAATTTTTTGGTTACCCAACCTTTTATCCACAAAGAAATAATTATTGATCAGAAAATTAGATCCCTCCCGGCAGCTGGGCATTCCGGGATATTGACGATGCACTTGGGTACATCCACCAGGCAAAAGTAAAACACCATAGGCCAATGCCACAGGTTCCAACCGGTACCCTATAATCAACCGCTGATTAAGATAAAGTTTAGGTTCAAAATAGACACCAATCGCTGTGGTAGTATTCCATTTCATGTTGGATTGGTTATAGACCAGCCCTGTTGTCAAACCAAAATCTGATTTATTCTCATTTTGGGCATAAGAGTTGCTCAAACAAAAGAACAGGAAGATCAAAATCAAGTGCTTTCTCATGATTGAGCAGATTAGTATTTGACCATTTTTGATGAGTATAGTAGATTATGGATTTTCGATAAGATAAATGACTTTTTCTTTAGGGTTAATAATTGTTCGGTAATACGAAAGGAAATCCCCACCTATAATTCCAGCTACTTCAAGATCCATCAAGACTGATAAATCCTGTTCAAAAACCTGTTGCCTAAAAACTTTTCCTTTGATTTCAAATTCGAGGTAGCCTTCATCGGAAAATTTACTTATGCTTGGATCGATTACAGTTACGGGAGAACCTGTGTCTATCATAAATTTCAATTCTTGATTTCGTACTTTGGATAAAAATATCAGCTGCCCTGTATCCATGGTGAAAGGAAAAACCAACCACTCATCTTTTGTTTCGAAACCATTTTTATACAAAATAAACCTACTGTTTTTATAGTCTATTTCTGTAATGTAATTTTTAAAATATCCCCAACCAAGGACAGCACTAAACTCATAGCCGACCTGTTGGGCTACAGCCTCCATTTCACCTTCCTGCATGGTAAAAACCGTTTCTTCTTGACTCCAATCACCAATTTTTACACTTTCCACAATTCCTTCAAAAACATCCCATGTATTCCCAAATAAATCCGCTACTTGAGCATTGGTGCTTTTAATTTTGAGTCCCAAATCTTTTACAAGGTTTGATGATAATTGTAATTCGTGCCCATCTCCAAAATCAATCATCGTTTTAACAGGAGATCCATTAACTATGATTTCTGTAAAAATCAGCCCATATTCCGTGATTTCTAAAGATATTTTTGAAATACTATCAGGATTGTATAGTTTTTCAATTGAGTTATAGGCCTTAGCTTTACCTAAAGTAAAGAGGCACAGCACAGCAATAAAAATCACTGTGTTTTTAGGTTGTTTAAATTCCGTCCTTTTCATTCTTTTACCGAATTTGTTAGGAAATTCACAGATGAAATTTTCTCACATATTTTTTCTTTGTTTCACAATTACAAAGTGTCAAAAAATGCTTAGTAAAATACAGACGTAAGAGAAGCTTTTCATGTCCCAGAGTTTCCCATATTTTTTTGATCTCCGATGAAATGATTAAAACTAATTGGTTTACCCAAAAAAACAGGCCAATATATCCTACAAAAACCTTCCCTTCAAATCCGGGGTTGGCATCATGCAGGAATCTTTTTTTCCAAACCATTTATAGCGATTGGATGCAACCCGATCATAAATCGCATCTCTAATGGATTTTGGAAAAAATCTGAATATGTAAATTAAGGAAAAAGGAAAACCAAGTATCCGAGCCATTTCCAGTATTGCCGTTGATTTATAATAAAAAACTCCTTTATGCCTTAATACTACCGTGGAAGGGTCATTAGTTTCTTTGCTGGACTTTGAAAATACAGGAATATCCAAAGCATGCTCTGACTGTAAAGAAGCAAATTTGAACCTTAATCCCTTGTCCCGCTTGATCACAAACTGCACAAATCCATTGCACAGGTTGCAAACCCCATCAAAAAAAATAACTGGGTTTTCTTTAGCATTTTTCATCGATTGAAAGGGACTGGGCTTATCCACTGGAATTTCTTTTTAACCAATAAAAGACTGTCAATCTCAATTCTGTTTATTTCAAGAAAGAGGCTATCTTCTTTATAAACCCCTTTTAAATAAAGCCTTCCTTCTTCATCAAATTTGTAAGTCAATTCCATTCGGTTTGTACTATCTGACGGAAGAACAGCTTTGATCAACTGCTTTTCCTCATCATACTCTGCCAAATATCTGATTTTGGAATCATCCTCAAAAGCCAGTGTTAACCTCTCGGGTCTATAATTGTCAAAAATCAATCTTTTGATAGGCATGGGCGTTTTTGCATTAACCAACGAATCATTTGCTATTGGTATCGATTGCACATTATAAACTCCTGCCAAAGGGGATACCATGGCACCTTCTCTGATGCTTTTTTGATAATTCAAATTGTTGGATACAGCAGTGTAGAAAAAATATCCCAAGAATACAGTTTTAAAAATCTGAGTTGCAATAAATGCCCTTTTCTCTTGGAACATAGGTTTCAGAACAATAGGCTGACTTGGGTTTTGTAAAAAGAAAAGATCAATAAGATTCCTTTTGAATATCCATGCCAAGCCCATTGAAAAAAGCAAGTAATGAGATGAAGCCAGTTTTACCGGAACATCAAAAGCAAAATTCATGGCCACCACGTTGGCCATCACAGTCATCATCACCAAGGCCCCTAATAGGACTGTCCTCCTAAACAAAAGCAATACTGCTGCGAGTACTTCCATGATTCCCCCAAAAACCTGATAGGGCGTAGAATATCCCATCAATGTCCAAAGCAGGTTCATAGGTGAACTTTCCCCGTAAGTTTTCATCAATTGGGTGTAGGAAGGTTCACTGAATTGTGTCGGAATTACTTTTGCCATTCCGTAAGAAAAGATGATCAAAGCCACAAAGTACCTCGTGTATGTTATCAATACCCTTTGCAAAAATTCGTAGGATGCTCTTTCCCTGTCCAATACAGACCAAACAACTGTTACCATCAGGGCTAAAATGGTCTTGGTAGCCCAAAGCAGCCAATAAATCAACGTGTCCCCACTGCCGGTTTCTGCCGTAGGGATTTCATCAACAATACCAAATAAGTGATGCCCCAGCCAAATGGATAGGTTTTGAAGTTGCGTCCCTATTGGGTGAATTAAGATACTGCCATAAGGAATAAAATATATAGGGAATGCAAAGCAATACAGAAATATATAGGCAAATACTAGCCGGAATAAGATTTTCTTGGATTGTGACCAAGGCTTACTTGATAAATTTTCCATATCCTGTATTTAGTTTTTAGCTCATTTCTTTAGGCCTAAAGGCTTTCACCGTACTTTCATGACATACCATATGTGGTCCACCAATCAAATCCAAGCAATAAGGGATTGCTGGAAAAACTGCATCAAGACATTGGCGGATTGCTGAAGGTTTACCGGGTAAATTAATTATGAGCGTCTGATTGTAAATGCCTGCTGTTTGCCTGGATAAAATAGAAGTAGGAACATACTGCAAACTTACCTGCCGCATCAGTTCACCAAAGCCCGGCAACATTTTTTGACATAATTCTTCAGTAGCTTCAGGAGTCACATCCCTATGGGCAGGGCCGGTACCTCCCGTGGTTACAATCAAGGCACAGTTTTCCTCTTCCATGGATTTAAGTGCTGAAACAATTTCTTCTTTCTCATCTGGAATCACCCGATAAACCGGCTCCCAAGGATTTTGTAAAACTTCTTTAAAAAAACGGATGATTTCATTCCCTGAAATATCCTCATAGACATTTGCAGCAGCCCGGTCAGAACAAGTAAGTACACCAATCTTTAGTATATCCATGATTTTAATAATAAGTCTGAAATTTTAGAAAACTTTAAAGTCACTAATAGCAACTTCCGAGTTGAGCTGCTTCAAAGTATTCAAGGTGGAAATATTTAGAACCTGAATTTGGTTATAACCTAGCGCTGCAACAAACAAGAAATTATCATGAATGGCCATTTTAAAACCTTTGGGAATTTCAGGCTGATTAGGGAAAGGGCTTTTGGCCAAAACCTTCAAAGTCAAATTATCCAAAACAATCAATTGGTTGTCTTTAAGCATTAACACTGTATAAGTTCCATCCGGGCTGATCTGAAAGTCAGCGATTTGGTCTGAGGAATATAATAGGTCGATTTGTTGGTTTTCAGGGTCAATTTTAAATAAACCATGATTTCTTGAACTGCCTACAAATGTGTTTCCTGCTCCTTCGATGGTACCAATCCAATTCCCCGAGCTGTTTTCCAAAGGCTGAGGGTTTGGAATTAAACCGTAACTCTTATCTTCTTTCATCCATAAGACACCACTAGAACTACCGAA
>NZ_SLAP01000128.1 GCF_007126775.1 Cecembia sp.
TAGGTATGGTCCATGAGATTGTGCCCCAATTCTCCACTGTCATTTCCCAAGCCATTGGGAAATCGATTGGAAGTAGAATTTAACAAAATCTGAGTTGAGCTCAAAGCGGATGCATTACAGAAAATTACCTTGGCGTAATACTCCATTACCTCACTTGTCTCAGCATCTATAATCCTAACGCCTGTTGCTTTCCCTTTTTCCTCATCATAAATAATGGACTGTACGATAGAAAAAGGTCTAATGGTCAAGTTGCCAGTGGCATTTGCTGCTGGTAAGGTTACTGCATTACTGCTAAAATAAGCACCATAAGGGCAACCTCGGTCACATCGGTTGCGGTATTGACATTTTCCCCTCCCATTTAATGGTACCGTAAGATGAGCCGCTCTTCCTATGATCAGGTGTCTGCCCGGAAACTCCTTTTCAATCCGGCTTTTAACATGCTTTTCTACACAATTGAGTTCCATTGGCGGTAGGAAATGGCTGTCAGGCAAGTGGGGCAAACCCAATGGCTCTCCACTGATTCCTGCAAACTTTTCAACATAAGTGTACCATGGAGCAATATCCCTGTATCTAATGGGCCAGTCCACTCCATAACCATCTTTGGCATTGGCCTCAAAATCCAAGTCAGACCACCGGTAACATTGCTTTCCCCAAAGAATAGATCTGCCCCCCATCTGATGGGCACGGACCCACATAAAAGGCTTTACTTCCGTATAAGGATTTTCCAGGTCATTGGCATGAAAATGTTCATTCGCCTCTCCAATAAAACCAGACCTGCCTCCTTTATAATGCTTTTCTTGAAACTCCGGTGGCAAGGAACCTCTATATTCCATATCCCATGGGTCCAAGGACATGGTAGGATAATCCTTGACATGCTCCACCAACCTTCCCCTTTCCAAGACCAAGGTTTTTAAGCCCTTTTCACAAAGCTCTTTGGCTGCCCAGCCTCCGCTGATACCGGAACCTATGACTATGGCATCATAAGTCATGTTTTGTTTTGCATCAATATTAAAATTGGCCATATTTTTTTAATTTGAACAATCAATATAATGAAATATGGCTTTAGTAAACAAAACCCAAAAGCTAATTTTACCTTCTGCAACCTAAAAAGGAAGCCAGAGATTTCGCATTAAAAAAAACACCAAATACGATGACAGGGATTATCACTGAAGAAAGGCGCCAATTTTTAACAAAATTAGGTACAGGAATAGTTGGAGCTGCATTGATACCAAGAACTATTTCCTATGGACAGAACCTTGCCGGAAGACAATACCTGACAGTTAAGGAGGTCATTGATATTATCATTGAGGATATTCCAGGTGCACCTTTCGAGCGTACAGTTGATCAATTGCGGTCCGGTACTATGGAGCAAAAGGTTACCGGAATTGTCTGTACCATGTTCCCTACCATTAGCGTTATAGAACAAGCGGTACAAATCGGGGCAAATATGATTGTGGCACATGAGACCTTGTACTACAATCACCAGGATGAGACCGATTGGCTCGAAGAAGATGAAGTTTTTCAGTACAAAAAAGCATTGATTGAGAAACATCAAATTGCCATTTGGCGCTTTCACGATTATTGGCACAGAAGAAAGCCAGATGGCATCGCAGAAGGAAATTTGAGAAAACTGGGTTGGGAAAATTACTACAATCCCTTAACTCCCAGGCTACTTAAATTACCTGAGCCAAAACCCCTAAAAGTTTTACTCGCACATATCAAAAAACAATTTGGTATTTCCATGGTACGCCTGGTTGGAGATCTGTCACAGCCCTGCCAAAGCATTTATCTGGCTTTTGGGGCCATTGACAGCAAAATGATCATCGCCGCCATACAGGAATACCAACCTGATCTGATATTATCCGGAGAAACCAGAGAATGGGAAACTGTAGAGCGGGTGAGAGATGGACTGCTATTGGGTAAAAATACTGCCCTGATGGTACTTGGTCATGAACTCAGCGAAGCAGCAGGAATGGCCTTTGCAGCGGAGTGGATACAAAAAAAAATACCTTCCACAGCTGTCAGTTATATCGCCTCCGAAGATCCTTTCCAATTTGTCTGAGGAATCTGGAATGAAGCCTTGATGATATAATGAAACCATTTTTTATGATTTTGCATTAAAGAACCAAGAGAATAAAAAAAACCAAACCTATGGAACAACCCGATTTTAATTTAGAGGAAGTCAATAAAATTATCCGTGGCCGAAGGTCCATGTTTGTAGCACAATTCAAAGAAAATGATCCGGTAGACGATATCATCATTGAGGAAATTTTGGAGAATGCCAATTGGGCACCTACACATAAACTTACCGAACCATGGAGGTTTACTGTCTTTTCAGGAGATGGATTGAAAAAATTTGCCGAATTTCAAGCAAACCTATACAAAGAAAGGGCTACCAAAAATGGTAATTTTATAGAAGCCACCTACAAGAAACTCAGTGAGAACCCGCTCAAGGCATCCCATATTATTGCGATACAATTGAAAAGGGATCTGAAAACTAATCTTCCTGTAATGGAAGAAATCGCTGCTGTCGCAATGGCTGTGCAAAACATGTACCTCACTGCCTCTGCACATGGTTTGGCTGCCTACTGGGGAACGGGCGGACCCACTTTTTGGCCAGAAGCCAAAATTTGGTTTGGATTAGAAGAAGAAGATATGCTCATGGGATTTTTTTATGTGGCTAAACCGGCATCTGAAAGGTGGCCAATGGGAAAAAGAAAGCCTATTGGAGAAAAAGTTATCTGGGTGAAGTAAATTAGGACCAAATCAAAAAGTCTATGTCTTTCAGGTATTTTATTGTTTATAAGCCATATGGGATCTTGAGCCAGTTCAGTGGTGAAAAAGACACCCTCAAAGAATTGGGGAGCTTCCCAAAAGAGGTTTACCCTGTTGGGAGACTTGATAAAGACAGTGAAGGACTTCTTTTGATTACCGATGACAAGGCTTTGAATAATTACCTTTTGCATCCCATTTTTGGACATAAACGCAGTTATTTTGTGCAGGTAGAGGGCAAACCTGATCAAGCAGCCCTGCATAGACTGGAAAGCGGTGTAGAAATCAATGTGGACGGTAAAATCTACAGGACGAAAAAGGGATTTGCCAAACTCTGTGAAAAGGAACCGGAATTACCGGAAAGAATCCCACCGATAAGATTCAGAAAATCAGTCCCTGATTCCTGGATATCTCTTTCCTTAATTGAGGGCAAAAATAGACAGGTCCGGAAAATGACTGCATCTGTAGGCCTCCCTACCCTAAGGCTAGTGAGGTGGTCTATGGAAAATCTAAGCATTGAAGGTTTTCATGTAGGAGAAGTCAGGGAAATGACTTTGGAAGAGGTTTACGATCTGCTGAATGTCACGGAAAGGAAAATCCAGAATACCAAACGACAAGGTTCAGCTGCTTCAAGACCGCATTCTTCAATAAGAAAAAAGCGTTAATTTGTTAAAAAACCTTACCGTTTGTAAAGTAGCAATTCGGGAAATTGGCATAAAGATCTTTTTCTCCTAATTTAGGCGGCTAGCAATTAAGTACCTTGCACAAAAGGTATTCCTTTAGATACAATTTTAATAAAGATATTTCATGCATCAGGAAAAGATCCAACAGGTAATTGATGAAGTCAAGAAAGTAGTGGTAGGCCAGGATCGCATGGTCAACCGATTATTAGTAGGCCTTTTTACCAACGGACATATATTATTGGAAGGGGTACCAGGATTGGCTAAAACCCTTACCGTCAACACTTTGGCCAAGGTTTTACATCTCGATTTTAGAAGGATTCAATTTACCCCTGACCTTTTGCCCTCAGACCTGATTGGAACTATGATTTACAACCAGCAAGAAGCTAATTTTGAGGTAAAAAAAGGTCCCATTTTTGCCAATATTATCTTGGCAGATGAAGTGAACCGTTCTCCTGCGAAGGTACAGTCTGCTCTTTTGGAGGCCATGCAGGAAAAACAAGTTACCATTGGGGAAACTACCTTTCAATTGGACAAGCCCTTTTTGGTACTGGCCACACAAAACCCGGTCGACCAAGAGGGAACCTACCCATTGCCAGAAGCCCAGGTGGACCGATTTATGATGAAGGTTCATATTGATTATCCATCCAAAGAAGACGAGATGGAGGTCATGCGAAGAATGGCTAATATGCAGTTTACCTCAGAAGTCAATGCCGTTCTGTCTAAAGAAGACATTTTCGAAATCAGGTCTGCCATTAACGAAGTGAAAATTGCCGAACCTTTGGAGAATTATATCATAGAACTGGTATTTGCAACGAGGTTTCCTGAGAAATATGGACTAAAAGAGGAGGCCAAATACATACAGTTTGGCGTATCACCAAGAGCAAGTATCAATTTGAACCTTGCTTCAAGGGCGATGGCATATATGGAAGGCAGGGATTATGTACTTCCTGAAGACATCAAGGCAGTGGCGGAAGATGTACTCAACCACCGGATCATTTTGAATTACGAGGCCGAAGCAGACAATGTAAGTACGAGGGACTTGGTCCGTATCTTTTTGGATAAAATACCAATTAACAAAACCGTAACATTGAAATAACCCAAATAATACAAATTTGACCCTTTTTGGTTTTTGAAACTGTTCATTGACCTATAACGGCCATTGCAATATTAAAAAATTGTAATGGCCGCTTCATTTTTTAAGCAACAGGATAATGAATTCATAATTTTTCATACCCTCTCAATTAACATTAAGTGTTGAATTTTGTGCAGATAAAATTTGCTGCTGTACAAAATCAACCTTTATGAAATTGAAACTCTTATTTACTTTCCTCGCCTTGATCATGGTGAGTTTATCCTGGGCCCAATCAGGAAGTATCCGCGGAGTAGTAAGCGATGCGAATACAGGGGAAACGATCATTGGCGCCAATGTCAGGATTGAAGGAACTACAATTGGCGTGGCCACAGGACTGGATGGAGATTTTGAAATCTCAAGAGTTGAACCAGGAACCTACACCATCATCGTATCATTTATTTCTTACAAAACCTTAAGGTTTGAAGGAACATTGGTAGTTGCGGAAAAAGCTACTGTTCTTAATGTGAATTTAGAAGAGGATTTGGGAGACTTGGGTGAAGTAGTTGTCGTAGCTTCTAGAGAAACGGGATCTAATATTGCCATTGTATCTGAAATTAGAAATTCGCTTCAGATAGTCAGTGGCATTTCATCCGAACAAATCCGCTTATCCCAGGATGGAAATGCTGCTCAAGTGATGAAGCGTGTGTCAGGTGTCAGCATTGTTGATAACAAATTTGTTCGGGTGCGTGGCGTTGATGACCGCTACAATGTAGTTATGATCAATAACTCCGTAGCTCCAACCACACAAATAGATAAAAGGACCTTTTCATTTGACCTGATTCCAAGCGACAACCTGGATAGAATGCTTATTTATAAGTCGGCTTCTCCTGAAGTACCAGGTGATTTCGCAGGAGGCATGATTAAA
>NZ_SLAP01000060.1 GCF_007126775.1 Cecembia sp.
GTGGGGGCCTTCTCGGAGAAATTCATTGATTTTAAGCAACAATGCCCCAGGTTTCCTTCATTTTACAGCCAATACCTTAAAACCTATTGAGACCCCTGTAGGTCATTTTGAAGGACAGTTTATCTCCGGCCTGCTTCAGCCCTCTGGTTTTTTACCTCCCCATTCCGATTACAGCATTCAAGGCAATCCAGTGCGGATACCCAAAAGAGAGAATGGTGTACGAAATCTATCCGGTATCATTTTTAGCTATCAACCCAAATGGGTACCTGGTTTGTTTTTGGGCTATTCAGCTACCAATAATGTGTATGTGGAAGATCAGGACCGATTGGGAGATTATGTGCCCTTTTTCAATGGGCAGAAAGGAAGGAACAATGTCCGTAACCCGATTCGGGACAAGAGGCAACAATTCAGTTCCGGGTTCTTTCGCTGGATAAATACAGAGGGGCATTTTGAGTTTTATGGGGAATATGGGACGAATGGAAACAGCCGTAGATTGGCTGATTTTATGATCACACCGAAAAGAAACCGTGGTTTTACCTTTGGGTTTTCCAATTTGATGCCGCTTAAAAAAGAAAAACAATTCCTACAGATCTCTGCAGAAATGACCCAAACCGGACAGACCATACGGGAGAGTATTAGAAACCTGGATACATGGTATATCCACAACCATGTAAGGCATGGTTACACACAACATGGACAGGTCTTGGGAATGGGCTATGGCCCAGCTGCCAATGTGAATTGGATAGAAATTGCATGGGTGAATGATTTTAATAGAATAGGCTTACATTTTGAAAGAATCGTCTACAACAATGATTTTTATTATTTGAGATTTGAAGGTTCCAAAGACTGGAGAAACAAATATGTGGACCTCGTACCCTCTTTGGTGGCAGATTGGCGATTTGGAAACTTGCTTGTTCATGGTAATTTCCAATTTGTCAATACACTCAACTACAAGTGGTTTTTAGAAAATCAGCCTGACCAGTATTTCGTGCCCGGGCTGGATAAAAATAACTTTATTGCAACTGTAGGGCTGAGTTATATTTTCCGATAACTATTTCTTTTTCATGGTAAACTTCATCCCTCCTTGTTCAAAGGACATTTCCTCCGCTTCAGGATGAAATTCCATGCTGAGGTTTGCCACCCTAAAAACAAATGTATTCCCTTCTATATGCTCCAAGGGAAATTCAGGTTGACCGCTTGCCTGAGCGATCAGGGTTAAGTTTTGTCTTTTGATAGTGATTTCCAAAGGGAATCCTGCTGCGGCATAGACACCTACCATGGCATCCAGCTCATCCTCGCTTAAAGTAGGGGCACTGAAACTTGGCAGATCATATTCTTTTCCAAAAAAAGCGCTTAGTACAGCAATGGAAATCTGATTAGGATCCATGTTTACGGCATTTAATGTCAGGGAATAAGCCAGATCAAGTTCAGGAAAAAAGCTCAGAGAGGATCTGAAACCGTCAATTCCCCCATCATGTCCATAAGCATATTCCTCATGAAAGGGATATTTAAACAGACCACGCCCATAATTGTCTTTAAGTTCAGTCATTTGACTAAGACTGACAGGTGAAATGAGTTTTTCTGAAAATAAGGCCCTGATAAAAACGGTCAAATCTTCCGGTGTGGAAATTATGGCTCCTGCACCCAAAGGAATAGACATGTCTGTAATATTTTCCTGCTGCCACTCCCCTAAAAATTTGTAAGAAAGCACTTCTTTGTTGTCTGGAGCAAAGGCCTCTCCCACATAAGTGTTTTGTAGAGATAAGGGTTGGATGATGATTTCCTTAAGTAAATCGGAATAACTTTTTTTGTAAGTGTCCTCCAAAATCCAGGTCAATAAAACGTAATTGGAATTGCTGTACTCTGCTTTACTGCCAGGCTCAAAGATGCTGTTTCCTTCCAACATCATCTCATAAAGGGCTGCTCTACTTTTGGGGTCAGAACTCCAAGACAGATAATCCGGCCGGGAAGTGAAACTGAAGATGCCGCTTCTATGATTTAGCAAATCACTAATGGTAATTTTTTCTGCGTTTTTTATTTCAGGAAAAAATGAGGATATAGGTTGATCCAAGGAAAGCTTGCCTTCTTCTATAGCTTTGAATATCAATACAGCCGTAAAAGTTTTGCTAATAGAACCTACCCGATATTTACTTTCTAAAGCTGCTGATTGGCCCTTTTCAATGTCAGCATACCCAAAGGCCCGCTGATAAATTACATTGCCCTCATGTCGTAAGGTAACCGAACCCATCGCACGGTCATTTTCAGTAATCAGATCGAAATAACTATCCAGTTTTTTTCTGTCCAGTTCTTGGGCTATTAGATTTCCAATTGCCAAGAAGCTAAGTAGCAAAAGAGTTGTTGTTTTTCTCATTATTTCCTGATTTAGGATTTGACTAACTAAATTTAAAAAACTTCCTCCAGAATTTGGAGGAAGTTTAATGTAGATTCGATAACAATTTTTAATTGGTACGTATCTCTGCTTGGGAAATTAATCCAATCTATCCCTTTCCTCTGAACTGCCAGTTCTATTGGCAACCCTAAAGCTTTCCCCTCTGGCAAATTTGTACCGCAGTGTAAATCGGACTCCCTGCGTACTACGGTACTGCCTGAACTGCGTATCAATGTTGTCAAACTGTACATCAGCCCTGATGATTTGAGAAGCAAATAAATCTGTTGCATTCACCGTCAAAGTAAGTTTTTCCTTCATCATGGTTTTAGTGACACCTGCATCCACCCAGCCAAAACCTTTGATCATTGCCTGTCCATATTGTGAGGGCCCCATATAGATGCCCATCAACTCTGCTTTGAATCCACCTGGTAAATTCAGGGTATGTTGTGACCGGAGCATAAAGGAAGTCTGGGATACATCCAAGAGCGCATCTCCTATCATGGACTTCCACTTGGAATTGGTCAGCTGAAGCATATTGCTGGTGTTCCACCAAGGCCTGATTTCCACAGGTATCATGGCTCTTACATTGAACACATGTGATTTATCCAGGTTGGCAGTAAAGGTAGTAGTGGTTCTGCTTTCTTCGTCTTGGGTAAAGATTTGCTGGAATACATCTGTGGTCATGGAATACCCTACAGTAAACTGGTAAGCACCTTTCAGCACATGATTCATTTCCAAATTGTGCGCATATTGAGGCCTCAAGTTAGGATTTCCAACTTCAGTGGTCAAAGGATCAATGTAGAAAATAAATGGATTCAATAGGCGATAATTGGGTCGACTGATCCTCCTGTTTGCATTGTAAATGATCTGATAATCCTTGCTGACCTTTTGTTGTACATAAAGACTTGGGAATAAGTCAATGTACCTTTGTTGGTTGACCTGATCCAAAGTCACAGAAGTACCGGTGATGTCTGAATATTCTGTCCGTAGTCCTGCCTGAAAACTCACTTTTTCAGAAAACTTGCTTTTGTAAGAAGTATAGGCGGCCAACACATTTTCTTCGTAGATAAAACGGTTGCTGTTAGGGTCTGGCTGAAAAGGCTCTTCTTCCTCAGCTTTACTCAAGTCCAGGTTGTTATCAGATTTAACCCAGCTTCCTTTCAGACCAGCCTCAAGTACCCTGCCTTTTCCTAAAGGTTTGGTAAAATCAACCTTTGCTGTGAAAATATTGTAATCCATATCATTGAGCGTAAGGATGAAGTCTCTTGCAGATTGGTTTTCATTTTCGTTTACCCAACTGCTGTTAGAGAGCAATGAAGTAGATGAGGAAACCATTTTGGTGAAATCAATATCTGAAGTAAGTTTGGTCCCTGTGGAGTCCAATAGTCCCACATAGTGGAAATTTCCAAAGAGCCTTTTGTTTTTAGAACCAGTATCGTTGTCAGATTTCAGAAAAAACACATCTTCCGTACCTGGATTATTGATTTCTGTGAATGAATTTCCCAAATCTTCCCCATTATACCTGGAAGCCTGAACATTAAAGCCTACGCTGTGATTTTTGTTGAACTCATAATCTGAGGCACCATTGAAGAATAAACTTCTGTTATACATGCCAATGTCAGAGCGCTGCTGGAAGTTAGAAACTCCTTGTTCCAATTGAAAATTTCTTTCAATGTCCAGTTCATTGAGGAAATTGAATTCATTGTAATTCAAGCTGGCCTGATTGGTCCATTTCCCTTTTTTAACATTTACCGACACACCAGTATTCGGTCCATAAATACCATTGTACATTCCTCCTAGGTTCACATTTCCGAAGATGCCGTCTATATTATTCTTTTTGAGAACGATATTGATCACTCCAGCTCCCCCCTCAGCATCAAATCTGGAACTGGGGTTGTTGATGATTTCTATGCTTTTGATGTTGTCAGCCGGCATGGAACGCAGGAAGCTTGCCAAATCAGCAGCACTCATGTAGGTCTGCCTGTCATTGATCATCACCGTAACTCCCGGTCTGCCGTTAAGATTGATATTATTATCCTGATCCACATAGACTCCAGGAGATCGGGCGATGACATCCAATGCTGTATTGCCTTCTGCCATAACGGTTCCTTCTACATTTACCGTGGTTTTATCTGCCTCTACAATGATTTCTGGACGTGTAGCCCTTACTGTCACTTCAGAAAGGTTGTTGGCCTCCTCCTTGATAGCAATGGCTCCAAAGTCTTTGTTTGTACCGGGTTTTACTTCAAAAGGCTCAGATTGAAAAGTTTCGAAGCCAATGGAAGAAATCATTAGCCTGACCTCACCGGAGTTGACACTTTCTATTTGAAACTTACCATCATCAGTAGTTACAGCACCAGTCAAAAGTGCTCCGGAACTAGCATCCATCAAGGCCACATTGACAAAAGGCAGGAATTCACCCTTTTCATCGGTCACTTGACCGGATATAAGAGCAAATTCCTTTGCTGCCAAATTGCTCAAACCTAAAAAAAAGGAGAGCAGGAAAACAAATAATTGTGTTGTGATTTTCATAATAGCTGGTTTTTTCATGTTCGGTAAACTTCTTTATGAAAATCCAGTGCCAGAAGCTAAAAAAAACATTAAATAATTGAAAAACAGCATGTTATAAAAAAGATAAAAATTCAATTGTAACAAAACCGAACAATATTACCGTTCGGAAAGGTAACAAAAAAACGCCCTGAGGAAAACCTCAGAGCGCTCATCAGTCAATTACAAACACGGAAAATTTTATTTTGCAGCTGCAAATCTTTTGCTTACTTCTGCCCAGTTGACCACATTCCAGAAAGCGGCAACATAATCAGGTCTTCTGTTTTGATAATTCAGGTAATAAGCATGTTCCCAGACGTCCAAGCCCAAAATAGGAGTACCCGGACAATCTGCAATATCCATCAGTGGATTATCCTGATTGGCAGTGGAACAAACACAAAGTTCTTTTTTCTCATCTACACACAGCCAAGCCCACCCTGATCCAAACCTGGTTGCAGCAGCTTTGTTGAATTCTTCTTTGAAAGCGTCAAAAGATCCAAATTTTGCATCAATGGCAGTTGCCAAATCACCTGTGGGGGCACCACCACCGTCCGGAGACATCACTGTCCAAAACAAGCTGTGGTTATAATGACCACCTCCATTGTTTCTGACTGCATTGTTGGAGCCGGCTACTTTCATTAACTCCTCTAAACTTTTATTTTCCAAATCAGTACCTGCAATAGCATTGTTCAGATTGGTTACATAACCGTTGTGGTGCTTTCCGTGGTGGATTTCCATGGTACGTGCGTCAATATTAGGTTCCAACGCATTGTAGTCATAAGGTAATTTCGGTAGTTCAAAAGCCATTTTTCTTAAAAGGTTTATGGTAAAACATAAAATTAATTCTGTATCCAGATATAGTTAATCAACCAATTTGAAAGAAAAATGGTTCTAAAATGACCAAAAAGGATTTAATTTCTTAGCTTTTTAAAAAAGAAGTCCAACAAATCTTTGGATTCTTTGGCCATCAGTCCTTTGAATACCTTGGTTTTGGGATGAAGTATATTTTTTTCCAGTAGTGAAAAACCTCTTTTGGGATCATTGGCTGCAAAGTGCAGTTCTCCTAATTGTGCCCAAAAACCCGCACCTGCGCACATAATACATGGTTCTAAAGTGACATACAATTTACATTCGGGAAGGTATTTTGAGCCAAGGGCATTGGCAGCGGCTGTAATTGCAAGAATTTCTGCATGTGCCGTCACATCCCGGAGTTTTTCAGTTTGATTATGAGCCCTGGCAATGATTTTATTTCTACATACGACCACTGCACCTACCGGAACTTCCTCATCATCAAATGCGATTTGGGCCTGTTTATAGGCTTCATTCATAAAATAGGCATCAGAATACAATTCCATGGTACAAATTAAGGATAATACAACAAGAAGCGCAGGATTAGTAAAAAACCTGCGCTTCTATTTTATTGTTTTTTAGACTTTATCGGAACAAGTCAAGAATTTCATTTCTGACACCTTCATTGATAATCAGTGCCAATATCAGGGAAACCAAAAGACCAATAGTTGCCTTGATGACATCTTTTCTTGCCAATGAATAGGCCCTGAATATTCTTGCTTTTCTTTTGCTCAGTTTCTTGGACTTGGCTAGGGCTATAGCCAGTTCCCTTCCCCCAAGCAATCCTATAAATACCCAAGTGGTACTCATTGGGACATTGCTGAGCATTTTGAAATAGAAAAGAATGATGGCATACACAAAATCAACCAAAGTTGCTGCACGAACATCGGTTACTTTGGTCTTTTCATTTACTATACCTTGAATTCTGTCGCCTTTTAGATAAAATAGAAAACCAAGACCGAGGAAAATAAATCCGGTATACCCGATAAATTCCCAAGTACTCAATTGCCTGGGCAAAAATACGGCGATGTTCGCCGCATCCTGCATGATCCATACTGCCCATAAGGTTCCTGAGGTGACCCACTGCAATACATACCAATAAGGTTTAGCTTGACCCTTTAGGAAGTTTTTAACAAACCGTTCAACTAAAAACCAAACAATTATTGCAATAAAGAATGCCAAAAGGTATCCCAAAAAGCTTTTCTTCATTACATCAAGAATGGTTCCTGCTTTATAGGTAAAAACATTGAGAAGTAGAAAAGTGGTAGATACCGGCATTCTCAATCTGGTCATGACCAATAAGACGATGGGTGCTGCCAATTGTAAAAAGACAAATTCCTCTGGCGCCTTATCGAGGCCAGGTACCTGGAGTCTTTGGTAACTGACGTCTCCATTGTAGGTAAACCAGCTGAAAGTGACTGTTCCTACAAAGATCAACCCCATAAATAACCATAACCAATACCATTTTCTTTGGTGGTTGGAGGCGATAAAAGTACCTATTGTCTGAATACTGTCATTTGCAATTGCAGAATAAGCGGCAAGTATGAAGCCAAACCACATAGCTGCATAGGTATAAGGCGTTATCATACCTGCAATGCTTATCAAAATACAGATCACCAACAAAAAAGTTTTTTCTTTTTTGGTAAAATCAAAAAGTGTGTAGGCTACCTTTGAAAGGGCATCCTGATTAATGTTTTGGTCTTTGAGTTTGGCCATATGGTTGAGCTATTGCTTTCTTAAACCGCCGCAAAGTTAAAGAAGATTATTTGGCTTACATGTTAAGAAATTGTTAAGAGATTGAATAATATGAATTACTTATTTGCAAAAAAGTAATTTTCTTTCCATCCCAAGACCAAAACTTGACTTAATTTTAGATTAATCAGAGCAAAAGATTAATATTTTTACCCAGATTTGCTATTTTGAAGGAGAGATAACCGTATAATTAACAAAATCTTCACATCAAAGCTCCTGAAATTAATCAGGCTTACCTTTATTTTGCACTTTGAAAACTGAACCCCAACCCCTTTCGGGGTTTTTCTATAAATGGATAAAAGCAGCAAGGCAATAATTTCTTTAAATAAAGTCATTCCCGCGATCATTACACTTTTTGGGCTTTTGTTCTTTATGTTTTCTATCGACCTGCTCACGGTCAGCATGGCCCAGCTCAACAGTGATTTTGCAACCGAACTTTTTGTAGCGACCAACAATCCCTTTGTAGGCTTATTTATAGGTCTGTTGATGACTGCCCTGATCCAAAGCAGTTCCACTGTTACTGCGATGGTGGTAGCGGTGGTAGCATCTGGCTCCCTGACATTGGGACAGGCGGTTCCTATAGTGATGGGGGCCAATATCGGAACCACCATTACCAGTACATTGGTGGCTTTTTCGTTTATAATGAAGAAAAACCTCTTTAAGAAAGCACTTGCCGCAGGGGTCCTCCATGATGTTTTTAATATCCTTACTGTATTGATATTATTTCCTTTGGAAGTATACTTTGGGTTTTTGAGCGAATCCGCTTCTTACTTAACAGCTACTTTTTTTGATCTTGGAGAGGATTTTGATGGAAATTATAGCTACAATGTGCTTTTTACCCGGCCTCTGACTTTATGGTTACTTTCAATCATTCAAAACCAGGTTATTGCTTTAATTATTGCTGTTATTTTAGTTTTTGTATCCATTAAATTGCTTTCTCAATCCGTGATGAAGGCTTTTATGTCTGATAACCTAAAAAAGGTCAACAAACATATCTTTCACAAACCTTTTTTGGCTTTTATTTATGGGGCTTTCTTTACAGCGGCGGTTCAGTCAAGTACAGTGACCACCTCCATTATGGTACCTGCAGTGGCCAATAGAAAAGTTTCTTTGATCAAAGCTTTTCCATTTATCATTGGTGCCAATATGGGTACGACGATTACTGCCGCACTTGCCGCCATTTATAAAACGGACGCAGCCATTAGTCTGGCTATAGTGCATGTCTTGTTCAATTTAATCGGAGCTATGTTATTTATGCCGTCGGCGGCTATAAGGAATATACCTGTAAAAATTGCAACTTTTCTAGGGAATGAATCAAGCCGAAAGCGCTTGGTTGGATTTGCCTATATTCTCCTTACTTTCTTTATTATCCCCTTCCTCTTGATCTACTTCAACAGAGACGGGGACATAAGGGAAATGGGACAGGCCCATAAATACCCAAAAACAGAAATACAAAAATAAAAGAGAACCGTTTACCCCTTGGATGCTTCTACAATCTGTACTCCAGAACTTGTTCCTATGCGATCTGCTCCTGCTTGTATCATTTTTAGAGCCTGCTCATAGTTTTTGATGCCCCCGCTGGCTTTGATCCCAACACTGCTGGGAAGAGTTGCACGCATCAGTTTGATATGATCTACCTTAGCGCCTTCAGGAGCAAATCCTGTGGAGGTTTTGACATAGTCTACTCCCGCATCTGCACAGATGCGACAGGCTTGAACTATCTCATCCTCATTGAGGAATGCTGTTTCAATAATAACTTTTAAGAGGCGCTCTTCATCGTGACAGGTTTTTGCGAGTTTGGCCAATTCTATCTTTGGCCAATTCATCCCTGCCTTAAATGCTGTAATCGACCATACCACATCAATTTCGTCTGCGCCGTCTTTAATGGCCTGTTCTGTTTCAAAAACCTTCACCTCTGTCATATTGTAACCAAGTGGAAAACCTATGACTGTAACCAATTGAATCGCTGCTTCTCCAAGTTCTCTTTTGGCTTTTTTTACCCAAAAAGGGGGTACGCAAATGCCAACAAATCCATATTTTTTGGCCTGTTGTACTAATTGCTCAATGTCAGCATCATTGGTTTGTGGTTTCAGTACCGTCTGTTCTATATATCGTGCTATATTTTTCATTATCAATTGTGTTTTGTCGAATATTCATATTACCGACGCAAGAATTGTCTTTTCATTTCTGTGCATCTTACCAATGTTGAATTTGAAGTTCTACGATTTCATAAACTTTCCATCGTCAAGTTTCATTTACAAAATCCTTCAGATACATAAATTCCAAGGTGAGGTCACCATCCTTGGTAATTGTGGCTTTTTCCAATTTACTTGATTTGGTTTTCAAAAGCTCTGGAATAAAATTTTCTATCAGTTGATTGCCAAATTCCTCAGAAGCATTTCTTGGAAGTTCGGTAGGTAAATTATCTATGGCCATTACAGATATGCTGTTTTGTTTGCCAAATGCTGGCAAAACAGCAAATAATTCCCTATCAATGTCATAAACAGGATCAGAAATTGTGGAGGCCTGTACCGTGGTAGGGATTGATCCATCAATGTCACAGGTAATATCAGCTATAACAGAAATATTAAAGTCTTCTGAACAGATATCATGTTTTTCAAATAATTTAGGTGCACGCTGGTCCCAATAGGCAGCAGCCATTAGGATATCGCTCAGTTCTGCGTATTTCATGAAATGACTTTCATACTTTTCAGGGTTGCCATAAAATTCCTCCTTATCAAATCCACCATCAGTTTTTCTTCTGTTGTAATCTGATGAAGTTAAGTTGGTGAATACGGGTTCATCATAATACTGTTGGAGAAAATCCTTTGGGAATACTTCCAGTATTCCAACCCTTTCCAGTATTTCCTTTACCCCTTTTCCAACCTTTCCCTTTCCGGTCACCACGATCTTAATCGGAGGCAACTGTACCTTTTTGAGTTCTTCATCTAGCTCCATCCGATCAAAGCATTCATAGGCCCTTTTCATATCATACAGTCCGCTTTTTTGGCCATATGTCCACAAGCCATTGTATGCACCGACAATACCCGCCCATTTTCCAAAGGCCACTGTTCTTTCCCCATCTTCATTTTTGAGTAATTCGTAATCTATAAGCTGGATGTTTTTTTCCAAGATGTTTTGGAGCATTCGGCGGTTGTATGCCTGCATTTTAATGGTGTGGGAAAAGAAAACATAGCGCTTATTAGGTATCAGCTGATCAATGGGTACTTCCTTGATCCCCATTAGGACATCACAAGAAGAGAGATCTTCACTGAGTAGAATACCTTCCTCTAAGTACTCTTCATCCGAATAACAGCGAATAGGACTGGGCTCTACAATAAATTCCAGTTTTTCAGGATAAAGGGAAAGCAGGGTTTTTATTTGCTTGGGCGTAAAGGCTACCCTTTTGTCCTCGGGGATTTTGCCTTCACGAATAAGTCCTATCTTCATGGCATTGGGTTTAAAGTCTCAAATTAGGAAAAGCAGACCATTCAAAAAACTCTTGAGTAGAAATATAGGAAGGGGAACTATCTTTCTGTCTTTTTCGATTGTAATGCTATCTACATCCGATAATATCATCATGCCTTATTTTAACCTGGTTTTCCTCTGGGCCACGTTTTATGGATTGCACAGTTTATTGGCTAACCTGGATTTTAAGCATTGGCTTAGCGATAAGATAGGCCATGCATACAAAGCCTACCGTTTGGTGTATAGTTTATTCTCTACTGTGTTTTTTTTGTTTATCATGATCTATGGAGCGGGAATTGAAAAGCAATACTTATTAAAATCTACTGATTTCACCACTTATCTGGGTTATATGTTTGCCGGATTTGGTACCATTATTTTGGTCAAAGCTTTCAGGAATTTTTCCATTGCCACTTTTTCAGGATTAAGGTTGCATAATGACCTTGAGGAGGAATTTGAATTAATCAAAAGTGGGATACACGCTTATGTAAGGCATCCTATTTACTCTGGGTTATTGCTGATTTTTTTGGGATTCTTCTTTTTTGACCCGGTGATTTCTTCTTTGATCCATTTGGGATGTTTGGTTGCATACCTACCAGTAGGCATTTTTTTCGAGGAAAAAAAACTTATTCGGCTTTATGGAAAAAGATATACCGAATATAAAAAGGAAGTGCCGGCTTTATTCCCTACCAAGTTTAGAGTATAAACTTGAAAGTTTTGATTTATTTGTGATTTAAAGTTTAAAAACTGGATAAAGGAATTGTTATATATTACCAATAACAGATTGCCAGACTCGTCACCCTGAGTGAAGCGAAAGCCTGCCCCGATCTTTCCGGAGAGCCTCCCAAAATAGAGGAGATGCTTCGACTCAGCAAGCTCCGCTACCATTGACAGATTACAGTAACCGTCATTTCTGAGCGAGGAACTGCCTGTCCCGCAGAATTGCGGGAAGCGAAGAATCTCCCAAAGTTAAGGAGATACTTCTCCCTAATTACTCGGGATCAGTATGACGCGCAATTTTGTCATTACCCTTTCTGTACATTCCCTTAAATGTTGAATTCTCAGCATGACGTTTCAATAACTGTCATTCCCTTCTCTGTAAATACTTTTTTATAATCTCAAAGTGGTGTCTATTTCTGTCATTGGCAGTCAAATGGGCTTAATCTTTTTTAGCTGGATTTTTAATCTCAAGCAATTCCAACTCAAATATCGTAGGCCTGTTACTTGTAATCCTGGTTTACCTAGGGTCTACTGAAAAACAGCTAAGGTGCTGTAAATCATCATATGAAATTTATTTTTATAGATCAAAGTGCAAGGTTTTTAATCAAGATAAGTTAAAATCCTTGCACCAAAATATCAATTTTTGATATTTATAGCTTAGCCTCGGGCACAACATATTCTTTGTTGGTTTCAGCTCGAGTTATAACAATACATCTTCGCATTGCCGCCTCGAATTTGTTGCACCTGAGACTTTTTCAAAAGACCCTACATAGAATTTTGATTGCCAAAATAAAAAAGGACATCATTTTTGATGTCCTTTTTTCATTATTCTAACTTAGAAATAAATTATAGTAAGTGGGTTTTTATTGATGGGTACATTAAAGCTGTATTTCACTCAAAACCAAGAAATTCCACATCAAACATGAGTACCGAATTGGCTGGGATATTATCTCTATCCTGGTCACGGTAAGCCCAAGGTGAAGGAATGATCAAAACAGCCTTTGAACCACTTCGCAGTTTTCTAAAGCCTATGCTGAATCCCTGAATGGCTTCTTGGCTGCCTAGAGTAAACTGAAATATCCTGTAGATACGGTTTTCGTCCCAAATATCATTTTCTATGGCCACATTTTCCAGGTTGGTGTCAAACATGGTTCCATCCAATAACCTTCCAATGTAATTATTGTAGATCAACCTGAACTCTCCAGGGAAATTTCCTTCTCCCTCTTCCTGAACGATGATGACCACTCCGTTTGGATCATGAATTCGGTAGAGGCTATCTATTTGAGCAGTAGCCAAAAAATCCTCAATGATTTCTGCATCACGTTCAAGATTGGCCTCCAAATCATAACTTGGACCAAATGGATTGTTTGGCTCGCAACCAATGCCAATGACCAAAAGAAACCCTAGAAATACTCCTTTAAATTTATTCATCATTCAAATCATCTTCAACCGGCTCCTTAATGGAAATAAAATCTATTTCAAATATCAATACAGAGTTTCTAGGGATACCCTGCCTCTCTCCAGCCCCGTATCCGTACAAGGAGGGCATGATGACTGTGGCTTTGTCTCCTTCATCCATGAGCCCAAGGGCAAATTCAAACCCAGGCAATACGTCCCCTATGCCAAAAACCATTTCTAATGGTTGATAGGGTCTGCTGGGATCGAAAATGTTATTTTCCCGGGCAACGCTCTCTATGGAAGTGTCAAAAACAGAATTGTCTAAGAATCGCCCAATATAATCTGCCAAAAGGGTGTCTCCAGGAACAGCTCTCTTTTCACTTCCGGAAAGTTCCTGCCAAAATACCCGTATGCCAAAACCAGGATCTTCAAACTCTTTAACGGACGCAATAGGGTTTTGCTGAATATATTCCTCTATCAACCGTAGGTCTCTTTCAAAGATGGCCTGGCTGTTTTCACTGTCTGAAATACAGCCAGATAAAAGTGAAATAATGAATACTACTGCTAATCCTGTCTTTTTCATCGTTTGGGTTATTTTTGTATATCTGTGACTTCTACGTCAAAGAGCAGTACAGAGTTGGGTCCAATTGGTCCACCGGAATCCCTATCTCCATAAGCCAAGGGAGAAGGAATAATGAACTTGGCCTTATCTCCTTTTTTCAACAGACCCAATCCTTCATCCCAGCCTTTGATTACCTGACCCATGCCCACACGTACCTCCAAAGGAGAATAACCGCCTACATTGTCCCTTTGCTCGCTGTATACGCCACTGGATTGGGCCAAATCTTTTAGGCTGGTGTCAAAAAGCGTTCCGTCCAATAGGTATCCTGCATAATGCACGAAAGCCAAATCGCCTTCTTCAATTGCCGCACCTGTGCCTGCTGATTCTATGACGTAATACAAACCCGATTCCGTCCTGGTTGCCTGTATATTATTTTCTGCCAAATAATTTTCGATGATCTGTGTATCGATCTCTAATTGCTTTACGGCTCCTTCTGCCTGTCTTTTCATTTCTGATTCTTGAAGGGCACCAAAATAGGCCTCCACACCTTCATAATCCAAAACATCTACGACTCCAACACGGATTTTGACAGATTCATCTTCATCCAGGAAAAAGGGCATGTTGTTCCCAAAAACTATTCCTGCTTTGGCTTCAAACGCTAAGCTGTCACCCTTCTTAAGACCTAAGAAAATTTCGTCCATCCCCGACTGTCTGGGAATAGAATCATTATATTGAAGGTAAGCGGGCATTCTTTGATCATAAGTCGAAATAAAGGTGGAGTCCTTGGAATTTTGAACGATCAAATGATACAATACATATTCCCCGTCTTTGGGAGCTTGAGAACCCTCTTTGATATAGGTATATTCTATACCATCAGTCGTGGTCTTCGTTTTGTTGCAGGACATTGCACTGAAAGCAATGACCATCATGGCAACAGCAGATAAAAGTGCTTTAGTTTTTTTCATTGATAAGTTCTAATTGATTGAAGAGTGTTTTTTTATTTTCTTTTATTAAATGTTCAAACCTTTCGGTGGTTTCTTTCAATCCAATATTGGATTTTCCACCAGCTGCATTCTTATGTCCACCTCCTTCAAAGAAATCTGCTGCAAATTTGTTTACAGCGATTTCTTCTGTGGATCGAAAAGAAATCTTTATGCCATCCTCCCTCTCCGTGAAAAGGGCTGCAACTCTGATCCCGTCCAAGGAAAGGGCGTAATTTACCAGACCCTCTGTATCCCCGGTCTGGGAATTGTATTTCCGCAAATCTTTCTTACTGATAGCAAAGTAAGCAGTTTGCAAGTCTTCCAAAATGGTGAGTCTCCTGGTGATGGCAAAACCTATGAATTTTAATCGGTTCACAGAATTGGTATCGTAGATCAACCGCGAAATTTTGGTATTATCTGCCCCCATTCCAATCAGTTCTGCGGTAATTAAATGCACATTTTTGGTAGTATTGGGGTGCCTGAAACCACCTGTATCGGTCATGATTCCTGCATATAAGCAATCGGCTATATCTTTGTCTATCATGGATTGATCTCCCATTGCAACGATCAATTCGTACACCAATTCGCAGGTTGCCGCTGCTTTGGTACTTAAATATTGGAAATCAGCAAAGTCTTTAGGATCCTGATGATGGTCAATATTTGCAATAAAGGCCTTTGATTTGGTTACAAAAGAAGCCAGGTCATGCAATCTTTTTAAACAGGAGAAATCCAGACAAAAAAGGGTGTCAGCCTCCAGCACCTTTTTAATTGCTTTTTCCCGTTGCTCCGGGTTTTCAAAGTTAATAACTTGATCATTTCCCTTCATCCAGTGAAGGAAAGAGGGATAATCAGAGGGTGTAACTACAGTGACATCATGGCCCTTCTTCTTTAGATAGTTGGCCAAACCCAATGATGAACCCAAAGCGTCTGCATCGGGTTTGTGATGGGTGGTAATAACAACTTTCTGGGGGGATGATAATCTATTTTTTAATGACTCTAATTCCTGCATTTGATTGCTTTTGTATACCCCTTAAAAGGAATATAGTTTGCAAAGGTCTGTAATATTTTTGAATTTTCCCAATTCAGCTAATTGGCTAAAATTGAAAGAGATAACAGAGATTTCATCCCCTTCATATGGACTTTAGCCGATTTCCACTATTTTTGCACCCAAATAAATAACAGATATAAACTCCAAAAAAATGGCAGGAAACAGAACATTTACCATGATTAAGCCTGATGCCTTTGCAGCAGGAAATTCAGGTGCAATTTTAAAAATGATAGAAGAAGCAGGGTTTAAAATTGTGGCTATGAAAGCTACTCAGCTGAGCTCCGAACTGGCAGGTAAATTTTATGCAGTTCATAAAGAAAGACCCTTTTATGCTGATTTGTGCAAATACATGTCTTCTGGACCCATAATTGCAGCTATTCTTGAGAAAGACAATGCGGTAGAAGATTTCAGAACTTTAATCGGTGCTACCAATCCTGCAAATGCAGCCGAAGGAACCATCAGAAAAATCTTCGCTACATCTATCGAAGCGAATGCTGTTCATGGTTCCGATTCTGATGAGAATGCCGAAATTGAAGGAAACTTTTATTTTAATCAGTATGAAAGGGTAAAATAAACCTACACTTTCAGTAAAACGCAAAAAGCCTACAAGTACAAGTGTAGGCTTTTTGTGTTATTTAGGACATGCTTAAAACACAAAACATGCTGATGTTGTTGTTTTTACAAAATATAACTTATGATCAAGTGCAAGGGGTTCAGGCATTTAAGCCCAAAAACCTTGTATATCTTGCTTGGTTTTGTTAGTCAGCTTTACACATGCTACTTCATTGGCTTCAGTTCGCAGTTTATTTATTCAGCTTCAATTTTCCATCTCGTAGCTTTTGCAAATCTGACTTTTTCTGTAGGGCCTATTTAACCGAATAACTCAGTCTCATCGTGATTGAGGCAGTTTTTTCTTTGGAAGAGGTATTGAAGGTGCCGCCCCAGGAATAATCCTCGTTTGAATTTTGCCCGGTAATCTGAAAAATGCCCATGTTGGCAGAAAGCAATTTTCCTAATCGGGAACCGGAGTTTTCAGCAATTTTTTCGGCCCGCAATCTGGCATCTTCGGTGGCCCTTGAAATCATTTCGATCTTGAGACTTTCAAGACCAGTGTAATAATAGCGGGGTGCCTGAGAATAAAATTTTACACCCTGCAGTAATAGTTCAGTGATTTCTCTCGAAATCTGTTCCACTTTTTCTACCTCTCTGGATTCAATCTGGAGAATTTGACTCAGCTCATATCCTAAAAAAGTCTGTCCCATATAGTTTCCGGCACTGCTGTAATTTTGACGGTACATAGGGTTGGTATTTACAGCTTTGAAAATGATTTGATCCTTGGGGATTCCTTTAGAAACCAAATAATCCGTTACTGCTTTTCTGTCCTTTTCCAAGTCCGTATAAGCGACCTGTATTTCTGTATTTTCCCTGCTAAAGTTTCCTTCCCAAACCACCAAGTCGGAAGTGAAATCCTTTTGTCCAAGGCCGGTGACATCCACAGTCCCGGATTTTTTATTTCTATTGATGAATGCGTTGCCCAAAATGGCTGCAGCAATGACAATAGACAAAGCGAAAATGATGGCAGTAAGGTGCTTTTTCATGTATTGTATTTTATTTTTAATTATCTCATTACCATCCACGGCCTCCACCTCCACCTCTTCCACCACCTGAAAAACCTCCACCCCTTGATCCACTTCCTCCCCCACTACTGCTGCTTTGTGTAGAAGACTGCATAATGGTCCTTGAAAGAGAACTGCCTAAGTGTGTCCCAATACGGTGATAGGCATAGCCTTTTGCCCCCCTATACCATAATGGTTGATGTCCTTTCTGGTTCAAGACACTTGATTTTTTCAGGAAATTTTCAAACTTCTTCCCCCATATTTTTTCAACACCAAATGCCATGGCATAGGGGAGTAATTTTTCAAAAACCTCCGGGGTTAAATCAGGAGGATTAAACATTTGAATCTGCCGTTCTTCCGCTGTACTCAGGTATCTTTTAAATCCTTCGATCTTGGCTTTTAATGCTAACTTTTCTTCACTTGGACGCCTTATCAAATATACATAAATCGGATAGGATATAATAAAAAACTGAATAAAGGAAGCCAATAACAAACTGTTCAAAGTAACATTCCCATCTTGATACATGGAATTACCCAAGTAGATAAAATAAAAAAGGAAAAACATTGAAATAGAGAAGAAAAAGAAAGGTCTTTTTCTAAATATCAGGAAAACAAAAATCATCAAAAAGAAAGTCA
>NZ_SLAP01000091.1 GCF_007126775.1 Cecembia sp.
ATTTGAAGGATTCTGGGATAACCTCCTGTAACCTGCGCATCCCGCATCAACAAAATGAGTCTGCCTGAAGGGGTCAATTGTACTGTTCCAGGATAAACAGGAGCGGTTAAGATGGGAGACAATTCATTGGAAATTTCCTCTTTTAATTGGTAGGCCATACGATTGATCATATCAGAAACAGTAAATGTTTTTTTGAGAATTCGATTTTGCAGTAATTGTGGAAGCTTATCCCATTCAGGGCCGGGATAAACACTGATTTGTGTAGTTCTGTACCAATCTGACCGTACCCTGGCTTTGGTCTCTACAGGAGGGTAAAACCGCTCCTCTTCTGAGAGGTAGCAAATTTCATCATTTTTTACTGCCCGCTCCCTGGGTGTTATATGCGCAAACCAACTCCTGCTTCCTGCCACCTCTTCAGTTTCAAATCCTCCTTGTACTCCCATGTAAAGCCATTGCCCCTTTCTGAATTTGCCGACCATGATCTGGTCATTTTCTTGAATTTCAATGACCTGGCCGTTTTTGATGTTTTTTTTACCGTTGAGAAAAATATCCGCCTCAGCACCGGCAAACACAATGCGGGTCGCCCGCTCAAACACCATTTCAGGACCCATGTTGGACATTTCCAATGCAGCAGAACCTTTTTTATTGGACAATAAAAAATTGACCTGAGCAAGAGAGTACCTATCCATAGCACCAGAGTAGGGCACCCCATAGGCTGCTAGTCCAAAGCGTCCCAAATCCTGTACTGAGGTCATCAGACCGGGCTTGGTAAAATGTATATAGGAAGGGACTTTAATCATAATTCAATTTATATTTTCCCAAAGCAGAAAGGTGATGGATCTCATCAAAGGTTTGTTTGTCGACTTCCAAAAACCGGATATAATCTCCGACTTGAGCTTGGACAGGCGGATCAGTCTTAATATCAAAAATATGAACAGGGCATTTTCCAATAGCATACCAGCCACCTGGACTATCTTGAGGGTAAATTCCTGTTTGATGTCCTCCAATAGCCACAGATCCGCCCTTAATTATTCTTTCAGGTTGTTCTTTTCTTGGAGTAAAAAGTTTTGGATCCAAGCCTCCTAAATACATAAACCCTGGAAGAAAGCCATAAAAATGTAAAAAGTAAGAAGGGGCACTGTGTAGCTGAATAATTTCTTCCGGCTCCATTCTATGTATTTTTGACAGTTTTACGAGGTCTTTGCCATCAGTACCGCCATAAAAAACAGGAAAATGCCAAGTTTTTGATTTCACTTGTCCTTTGTTGAGAGGAAGGTTTTTAAATTCGGCTATTAATTCCTGACAATCCAGGTCCGATATATCCACATGTAAGCGTAAAGAAAGGGAATTATAGCCTTTCCTGATTTCTTTGATGCCTTCCCCGTAAAACTCATTGAGATAAGACGCTACTTGTTTCAGTTCCATAAGAATTTCTTCGGAAATAATTGGAGGCCAAGTGAACTCCACCAATTTCTCATGGGTACGGAAGTATCGGATATCCATTTTTAAAAGTTAAGGTTTTTACGGATAATTTTCAAGATGTTCAATGCTCCTGGATTATCACCATGAATACATATGGTATCTGCATGGATAGCAATATAAAGTCCTGAGAGGGTTTTGATTTTCTTCTCTTCCAGCATCAGGCGAACATGTGCCAAAGCTTCCTCCTGATCGGTTATCAGCGCATTTGCATGCATCCGATTGACCAAGGAATAATCTTCATTATAATTCCGATCAGCAAAAATTTCCAACATAAGTGGAATTTTTCTCTTTCTTGCCTGATTTTCGATAATTGAATTAGGAGGGGAATAAAGGATTTTACCTGGAAAATTTTCCTGAAGGAGGTCACAGAAAATCATTGCAAGTTCATGGTTCTTAGCGAGTTCGTTATAAAGTGCACCATGAGGCTTAACATGCGTCAACGGATATTTTTCTTCCTCACAGATATATTGAATTTGTTGTATTTGATCAATGAGCTGGTTTTTTAAAACCGCGGGAGAAATGTCCATAACTCTCCGGCCAAAGTTCACAAGGTCTGGATAGGAGGGATGGGCACCTACTTTTACCTGAAAAATTTTTGCCAACCTAACTGTTTTCCGAATGCTGTCGGGATTTCCTGCATGGCCCCCACAAGCAATATTACAGCTATCCAAGTAAGGCATCAGTTGTGCATCATTTTCCAATCCTTCACCCAAATCGCAATTGATCTCCATCAGCCAGTGCTTTTAAGTGCTAAAATAAGTTTTATTTTCTTTTTAGCTTATTATGAGCAAAAAAACCTTGAGCTTGAGCAGAAGTCACTGACCTATTCATTCAATTTTGTAACTTTGTCCAAATCCAATATGCACTATGTTCGAATTTAATCCGGAAAAACATTATCCAAAAGAAACCGAAAGTAGGGTGGTTATCCGTTTTCAGGATTGTGATCCTTTGCAACACCTGAATAATGCCAAATATTTTGATTATTTCTTCAATGCAAGGGAAGATCAGGTCCCCAAACTATACGGCCTGGAAATGATTGATATGATCCAAAAGTACAAAGCTGCCTGGGTGGTTTATAACCACAACATTTCCTATGTGAGGCCTGCAAGGGTGGGAGAATGGATTAGGATAATGAGTAGATTGCTTTGGTATAACAATAATACCGTGGTTTTGGAATATTACATGACCGATGATTCTAAAAAAGAGCTCAAAACCCTGCTATGGACCACTATGCGCTATGTTACCATAAAGGAAGGGAAATCAACGGATCATACCGGGGGAGTTCTTGATTTCTTAAAAGCCACCAGCGAAAACTTGGATATAAGTGATATTTCAATTTCTGAAAGGGTGAAAACGCTCAAACAAAAATTAGCCGAAGGTTAAAATTGACCGTTTGGAGAACAAAGCCTGTGCGCTACCGTACAGGTCCATTTTTCTTTTTTAGAGGAAACAATTCCAATGGGAAACTTTTTAAAAATAATCTTTAAAAAGTTCAGCCAATTCATGCAACCTTAGGAGCTATACTTTTTGGATTCAATTGAAGTAAAACTGTCTCAAATTGGGACAATCTTTGTTGGAGATGTTCAAGCTTGAAACATTTTTCTGGATTTTTTTCAGGTATTTAACTATCTGTTTTCATTTGTTTTAATATTTTTTCATGAAATCAAAGCGCGAAATTTCATTTAGGAAGTGGTGAATTTTTTTGTGGTACAAAAGATGAAATGAAACACAGTACCAACTTAAACAAACCACAAAAATGAAAAAGATTTTAACAATGACATTGATCGCTACACTAGGCTTGGGCGGTTATGCAAACGCAACAAATGAAAACTTGGAGGCTTTGACTGAAGTCAAAAACAGCAACAACAAGGTAAAGGTAATCCTAAAAGAAGGCTTAGGGAAAGTAAGACTTGAAGTATTGGATGTCAAAGGTCAAAAACTGCATCAACAAACCGTTTTTGTAAAAAATGATGTAATGGTTCCCTATGACTTATCTGAACTTCCAGTCGGTCATTATCAATTGAAAATTGAAACTGGCTCAAAATTTACTTCTCCAGAGACAGCAACTTTTGCAATTGAAAGAAAGCTTACGAAAGCTGAATTGCCTTTGGTAGCATTTAGGAAAGATTTGGATCAAGAAGCGCTTAAGATTACAGTTTTGGGATTAGATAGTCCAGGTGTAAGGGTACAGCTATTTGACAAAAATGGTCGAGAAATTTTTGAAGAAAAAATTGATCAACCGGAAGCGTTTACTAAGGTCTATCATTTACAAAACATGAAAACTCAAGATGTAAAGGTACCGGTCACCGATGCCAGGGGTAGACAAAAGATAATGTAAGGAAAAAGAAATAATTAACCTGCTTATAAGGCATTGTTAAGAATCCATAAAAAAACCATGTCTTTAAGATTAAAAAATTTAATAGTTAAACAGGTTAAAATTCGATCCAATCCATAAACTGGAGTATAAGTCATACGTAAGTAATGCTGAATACTAACCAACTTAAATAAAACAATTATGAAAATTTTATTAACGCTTGCATTGATAGCTGGACTGGGATTCAGTCCAGCCAATGACACTGAAGAAAGCATCAATGAACTGATTAAAGTAAAAGCTCAGGATCAGAGGATGAAGGTTATTCTACCTGAGGGAATTGGCAGGGTTCATGTCAATATTTTGGAAGCTGATGGTAGATTTATCCATACTACTAGGGTAAATGCGGATCGCAATGTCATCGTTCCCTTTGACTTGTCCCAATTGCCTGATGGAGAATACCAAATAAAGATCAAACAAAGGGATGGCTCCGAGCAAAGAATTATCCACCAAGTTGTAAAAGAGCTAAAAACTCCCAAGCAGTTCCCTTTAGTTGCCTACAGTAAAAAATTAGATGACTCATCTTTTCAATTGACCGTAGTAGGACTGGATAAGCCCGGTGTAAGGGTAGAAATATCGGATTCCTTTGGGAAAAATCTCTTTAACCAAGTAATAGATCATCCTGAAGCATTTTCTAAAATTTACCGCATGGAAAATAAATCATTAGATGGCTTGATGGTTAGGGTAACTGACCAAGATGGAAGAAGCAGAAGCTTTTTACTTTAAATCAAAAGGAATGTAAATTGGACCCTGTGCTTTACAGCACAGGGTTTTTTAGTTTTTTACATTATCGGTTACTTGCTGCAATTTTTTTTTCGCATTTTTGGAAAAGAAAAATTAAGGTTATTTATGATGAATTATTTGAACAGATTGACGGCTATTTACCTGGTTTTTATCTTAAGTTCAGGAAGTCTTTTTGCGCAGGAAAAAGCCGACCTCGAGATGATGCACCGTATCAAGTCGGAAGGTATCGGAAATTCTCAGATTGAAGAATTGTCATTTTATTTGACGGATTATCTAGGTCCTCGACTTTCTGGATCCACCAACCTTCGAAATGCAAGGGAATGGACTGCCGAAAAATTCAAAGAATGGGGATTGAGCAATGTTAAGATTGATGATTATGGAGATTTTGGGCGGGGATGGAATGTTAAAAAATCCTACATTGCCATGAAAGTGCCTTACTATGCCCAGGTGATTGGTTATCCAAAAGCATGGACCAATGGTACCAATGGTGCGGTAAGTTCAGAAGTTGTTTTACTGGAAATCAATTCTGATGCCGATTTTGAAAAATACAGAGGCACACTGAAGGGAAAGGTTATAACCATCGCTTCTAACCTGCAGTTAAGTCCAGCTTTTGAGGCAGAAGCCAGAAGATGGACAGATGAGGATTTGGAAGCAAGAAAGGAAATCACTATTGGTGGAAGAACGGGAAGGTATACACCTGAAATGCTGGCTCAACTTCGGGCACAAAGAGAATTAGATCAAAAATTGAGCAAATTTTTATTGGAAGAAGAGGTTGGATTAAGAATCACAGGAACAAGAGGAAATTTTGGAACAGTTTTCCATACCAGAGCAGGATCCTTCAGTAAAGAAAAACTGCCTACAGTTCCAGAACTTGAAATTGCAGCAGAGCATCATGGAAGGATCTATAGACTATTAAAGAAAGGAATTACTGTGGAAATTGAGGCTGAAGTAGATGTAGAATGGCTGGATGATGATTACAGGGGTTACAATGTGTTGGCTGAAATTCCAGGAACAGATCGGAATTTGGGAAGTGAAATTGTAATGTTAGGAGCACATTTGGACAGCTGGCATGCAGGAACTGGCGGCAATGACAATGCAGCTGGTGTTGTCGTCATGATGGAAGCCATCCGTATTTTGAAAGAACTTGGCTTCCAGCCAAAAAGAACCATACGAATTGCACTTTGGGGTGAGGAAGAGCAAGGCTTATTTGGCTCTAGAGGTTATGTTCAAAAGTATGTGGCCGATAGAAATACCAAAGAGAAAAAAGCTGAATGGGACAAAATATCCGCTTACTACAATCTGGACAATGGCTCTGGAAAAATAAGGGGAATCTACTTGGAAGGCAATGATATGCTGGTTCCAGTCTTTGAAGAATGGTTCAAACCTTTTCATGAAATGGGAGCCAAAACAATCACCAGAAGGAACACAGGTTCAACAGACCATGTAGCATTTGATGCGGTGGGTGTTCCGGGCTTTCAGTTTATCCAGGATCCTATTGATTATGGACGTGGTTACCATACCAATATGGATGTGTATGAAAGGATGCAGTTTGCAGATATGACCCAAGCCGCGGTCATCATTGCAGCCATGGTTTACAATACTGCACAAAGGGACGAAAAATTACCAAGGAAACCCTGGAAATAATATTCCCGCCAAGCTAAGTAATAAGCTGCATGTACAGAGCCATTCTTCTGTACATGCGGTTTTTTTTCATCCAATAAATGGCATCCAAAAAAAATTGGTCAACACGCCTATTTTTCCTAATTTTATAAGAAAAATGACCCAAATTCTATCTCTTGTCAGGATTTAATTTTGAAAGTTTATAAACCCAAATACCAATATGTATTCTGTCATCCGAACAATTTTCAATGAGGAACATGAGATGTTCCGTCAATCCATAAAAGATTTTATTGCAAAAGAAATCACCCCTTATAATGCGGAGTGGGAAAAAAATAAGATGGTTTCCCGAGAATCCTGGAAAAAACTAGGAGACAATGGTTTTTTGTGCATACAAGCTCCGGAACAATTCGGAGGCTTAAACATTCAGGATTTTAGGTATAACGCGATTTTGGTTGAAGAACTGGGTTTAAGCGGTTGCTCTGGTCCGGCGATTGGTTACCCCCTCCATAATGATATTGTATTCCCTTATATTCTTCACTATGGAACCGAGGAAGCCAAAGCCAAATATATCCCCGGTATGATCAGTGGAGACTTGATTTCAGCTGTAGCCATGACCGAACCAGGTGCTGGAAGTGATTTGCAGGCCATCCGCTCTACTGCTGTTGATATGGGAGACCATTACCTGATTAACGGTTCCAAGACGTTTATCACCAATGGCTATCTCGCGGATGTAGTTGTGGTAGCTGCTAAAACTGACCCGAAACTAGGTGCCAAAGGTATTAGTTTATTTATTTTGGATAAGAATATGGAAGGCTTTTCTAAGGGCGTTCCATTTGAAAAAGTAGGCCTTCATGCCCAGGATACCTGTGAACTCTTTTTTGAAGATGTTAGGGTTCCAAAAGAAAACCTGCTTGGAAAAGTAGGAGAAGGTTTTAAATATTTGATGACAGAATTGGCACAGGAACGGTTGATCGTGGGACTGGCAGCAGTAGCCCTCGCGGAATCGGCCTTTCTTTCAACTTTGGAATACGTTCAGCAGCGCAAAGCGTTTGGTAAAAGTATCTCTGACTTTCAAAATACCAGGTTCAAACTGGCTGAAATGGGGGCAAAGCTAGAGCAGGGAAGGATGTATTGTGATCAATTAGTCAGCTTACACAATGATAAAAAGGTTGATCCTGCAATGGCTTCTTCAGCAAAATACCTGCTCACTGAACTGCAATGCTGGGTTTCTGACGAGTGTGTGCAATTGCATGGAGGTTATGGTTACATGTGGGAATATCCGGTGGCCCGGGCTTTCGCTGATGCCCGAGTACAGCGAATTTATGCAGGCACCAATGAAATTATGAAAGAGCTGATTGTTCGGAAATTGCTCAAATAAAAATGGATTATTTGTATAAAAACCACTTTTCATTTAAAGGAAAGTGGTTTTTTCATTTTAGAAACAAACAATTATCATTTATATTTCGTCACCATTAAATAAATTCTAATCAACCCAAAATAAATCTTTCTATGCATAATTTTCCTTGGTTCAAGTTTTATCCATCAGCCGTCGATGCAGAAATTAATGTTACCGCATATAGTTCTGTAGTAAACCTTTTCGAAGAGAGCGTCAAAAATTTCGGTGATGCCATCGCTTACGAATGTATGGGAAAAACCATCACTTTCAATGAGGTGGATCAACTCTCAATGAAATTTGCCTCTTACCTTCAAAATGACCTGAATATGAAAAAAGGGGACAGGGTGGCCATTCAGATGCCCAATTGTCTTCAATATCCCATTGCTCTTTTTGGAACCCTCAGGGCAGGTATGGTAGTGGTCAATACCAATCCTCTTTACACTCCAAGGGAAATGAAACATCAATTTGATGATGCCGGAGTTGATGCCATTGTGATTGTGGCCAATTTTGCCAGTAATCTTGAAAAAATCCGCCATGAAATCCATGCCAAACATGTGATCGTAACCGAGTTGGGTGATATGTTGGGTGGCTTAAAAGGTACCCTGGTAAACTTAGTTGTAAAGCATGTGAAAAAAATGGTTCCCGCATATAACCTTCCCAGATCCATTTCATGGAAAAAGATGATGGGCAGTGCCAATGCAGCAACTTTCAAAAGGCAGGAAATGACTCTTAAGGATACTGCTTTTCTACAATATACTGGTGGGACGACGGGTGTTTCTAAGGGTGCAGATCTCACTCATGGAAATATTGTAGCCAACATGCAGCAAATTTCTGCTTGGATGAAACCTAAACTTAAAGAACGGGAAGAAATCGTCATTACAGCCCTGCCCTTGTACCATATTTTTGCTTTGACGGTCAATTGTCTTGCCATGTTGAAAATCGGTGCCCACAACGTATTGATTACCAACCCAAGGGATATGCCCGGCTTTATCAAGGAATTGGGAAAGCACAAATTTACTGTCATTACCGGAGTCAATACCCTCTTTAACGGACTGCTAAATCAAGATACTTTCGGTAAGTTGGATTTCACTGCTTTAAAAGTTGCAGTGGGAGGAGGCATGGCCGTACAAAAAGCCACAGCCGAGAAATGGGAAAAGGTAACAGGAACGCCCTTGGCAGAAGGCTATGGATTAACCGAAACCTCTCCTGTGGCAGTTTGTAATCCGATAGATGGAACAGAAAGAATAGGAACCATTGGCATACCACTTCCCAATACTGACATTAAAGTGATTGATGATAATGGCAAAGATTTGAAAGCGGGAGAAAGAGGGGAATTATGTATCAAAGGCCCTCAGGTAATGAGAGGTTATTGGAATCGTCCGGAAGAAACAGAGCAGGTGATGGATGGGGAATGGTTCAAAACTGGAGATATTGCTGTGATTGATGAGGATGGCTTTGTGAAAATTGTGGACAGGAAGAAAGAGATGATCCTGGTATCTGGCTTCAATGTGTATCCCAATGAGGTGGAAAATGCCATTGCCATGCATCCAAAAGTATTGGAAACAGGCGTAATAGGCATGCCTGATGAAAAGTCTACGGAAAAAGTGGTGGCCTATGTAGTACCAAAGGATAAATCTGTCACAGCTGAGGAAATTATCGCCCATTGCAGAAATGAACTCACCAATTACAAAGTGCCAAGAGAGGTGTACTTTGCAGATGAATTGCCAAAAACCAATGTAGGAAAGATCCTAAGGCGGAAGATTAAAGAAATGCATGAAAAGACATTTGCTTAAGACTAATCTCCGCTTCAGTTAAATAAATACTGATGGGTTAGGTTTTGCTTACTGATTAAAAGGACCCCTGTTTCTGAATTTTTGGCAGGGGTCCATTATTTATAAGTCTTTTTTGATAAAAGCTTTATTTTAAGAAACATATTGGTTAAATTTTTATCAAAATAAACCCACATTAGCCAATGACATTTGATTACATCATAATTGGTGCCGGGTCCTCAGGATGCGTGCTGGCCAATCGCTTATCTGAAGACCCGAAAAATAAAGTCCTTTTAATTGAAGCGGGAGATAAGGACAAAAAACTGGAAATTAAAATTCCAGGTGCTTATGCACAACTTCACCGTTCAGAAGTGGATTGGGCATTTTGGACAGAACCACAGGAACATGTGGATCGTAGGAAGATTTTTATTCCAAGAGGAAAAGTTTTAGGAGGAAGCAGCAGTACCAATGCAATGGCTTATGTTAGGGGAAATAAAGAAGATTACAATGAATGGGCTGCCTTAGGAAATAAGGGGTGGTCTTACAAAGAGGTTCTTCCATACTTTGTCAAATCTGAAAATAATGCAGATTTCAAAGGAGAATTTTATGGCAAAGAAGGGCCTTTACATGTCAGCTACTCCCGGCAGCCCCATCCACTTGGTCATGTATTTATTCAGGCATGTTCAGAAAACAATATTCCTCATAATGAAGAATACAACGGAGCTCATCAATTTGGAGCTTCTATGTTACAGTTTACTATCAAAAACAACGCTAGACACAGTACCGCGGCAGCTTTTCTCCAACCCGTATTGAAAAGGGAAAACCTAGAAGTGATGACATCAACCATGGTCGCCCGAATTTTATTTCAGGAAAACAAGGCATCAGGAGTTGAAATCCTTAGTAAAAAGGGCGAAAAGCGTGAAATTTACTGCAAAAAAGAAGTGATTTTAAGTGCGGGCGCATTTCAATCCCCTCAAATTTTGATGCTTTCAGGTATTGGAGATTCCAAACAACTTTCAAAGTTTGGGATCAGTACAGTAATGCACCTGCCAGGTGTAGGACAGAACCTCGTTGACCATGTATGGTCCGGTGTATCTGCTTGGACCAAAACCCCAACCAATAACAACACCCTCAAGCCCTGGAATCAAATCACAGAACTGGGTCGGTATCTGCTTTTGAAAAAGGGGGCTTTAGGAAACAGCCCCCTGACTGCTAATGCATTTTTAAGCACTCATGAAGATTCAGAAAGACCTAATCTCCAATTTCATTTGGCACCTTCAGGTATAAAAGATGATTACAGCACTGATATCTATGATTTAAAGACTTATCCTTGGCGCAGTGGAATAGGTATTTTGGTTATTGCCATCCGTCCGGAAAGCAGAGGATATGTGGGCTTGAAGAGCAATAACCCTTTAGATGCCCCATTAATACAGCCTAACCTGCTTTCCAATAAAAACGATCTCGAGGTATTAAAGAAAGGGATTTTAATGGCTAAAAATGTATTTGAGTCCAAGCCTTTTCAAAAATACCTGGATGGAGGTGTTTGTTTTCCCAAAGAGTTTGATGAAAAAGGCCTGGAAGCACATATCAAAAAAAGTCTTGAAACCCTGTACCATCCTGTAGGAACCTGTAAAATGGGGAATGATGATCTCTCTGTGGTGGATTCCTCATTGAAAGTGAAGGGAATTCAAGGGCTAAGGGTAGCAGACGCTTCCATAATGCCGACAATAGTATCAGGAAACACCAATGCAGCTTGTATTATGATTGGAGAGAAAGCTGCCGCAATGATTCTGGAAAAGGTTTGAGTAAATCCCATATCATTATGGAAATCCTTGTTTTCCCATTGATTTTGGTTAAACTAGAAAAGCTGATTACAATATTTGATGCTCATTGATCATCCCGGATAAAATAAACCTCAGCAATTTTACCATTACTGATTTTATAAATCGCAATTGCACGCATTGGCGCTTGTCCTTTTTGTATGGTCACCTCTTCTTGATCAATCACTGTATTTCCCATTACCATCCGATTGACTAGTTTACAATGTAGATCAGGCGTTCTTGAAAACATGCGTCCATAAAGTCCATACATTTCTTCTTTACCTTGGTAGAGCAATTGATCAGGAAAATTAAAGACTTTTACATCCTCGGCATAGGGCAAAACGAAGGCTTCAATGTCTCTTGCATTGTAGGCTTCCAATTGTTCCTGAGCCAATTTCTCTGCTATTTTTTCAATTTCCTGTTGGCCATTCACTTTACTAAAAGCCAAAAAGGCCATTATAATGGTTAAATATTTAAACACGTCTTATATCCTCCTACCAATTTTCAATGGATTGTTTAATAGATTTAGATCTCATTCCTTCATTGATTGCCTTTTCCATTAAAGGCAAAAATTCATTATCTCCTGCAAACCTCAGGGCAATGATCTGAGAAAGTCTGAGCTTGTTTTCATTTTCACGAAATGATTTCCCTGTAAGTTCAAAATACCGCTGCCTCACTTCCAAACGGATGATCCTGTCCTGATTTTTAAGTGCATAAATTCTCGCTAATAATGGTAGGATTAATAAAATGACAGCTCCACACAAATGATATAATTGCTGTGTGATATGAATTCTTGAACCAATAGCAGTAAATAGATTATTTAATGTCCAAAAAAAATAAATCAAAGTCAGGGGAGTAATTACAAAATGATGAAGTGGATAATACTGGGTGTGGTTTTTAAAGGTTTGCATGAATTGTAAAATATGGTTAATTGCTACAATTTAATGCAAAAGCAGCCATCTATCAAAAAGATTATTGATCAGTATAGATTTTTTTGGTTTTCAATGGCCTAACTCCCTCTATTTACTCTTTTTTCATTGAAAAAGGAAGTTTTTTTTATAGCATGCCAAAGGAAAAGAGTTTTGGAATAAGTTGTCATATTCTATACCTTCGTAACTTTAATCAAACAAAGAAAATGGATTACAAAAAACTCGACGAAGACCTGAATACCATTGTAGAAAAAAGGATTGCCCTGAGCAAAATCTCTTATGCTGATGAGGCCTATGATGATATTGAGGAGGAAATGCATGACCTAGAGGATAATTTCAATGAGAATTACGGTGATGAGTTGGAGGATATTTTAGAAAAGATTTATGCACAGCTCAAATCTGACAATGAGGTGCTTTTACCTTCTGCTTATCTCGCAAATGAGTATCATGTCATGGTGCCGGATGCATACGGTAAAGTAACTTACGAGGTCATTGGTAGAGAAGGCGTTCCTTTGGAATCTGAACAATTTGACAAAATGGATGTGAGGTTGGTTTTAGTTCCTAATCCCGCAAGGTTTGTCCTACAGATCAACGGTAAATCCATGAAGGATCTTTGGGTGGCAAGGTAATGGTCTGGTACCAATGACAGACTTCAGTAACCGTCACCCTGAGTGAAGCGAAGGGTCTCCTATAAGATGGGAGAAGCTTCGACTCCGCAAGCTCCGCTCAGCATGACGTTTCAATAACTGTAATTACCTTTCTGTAAATGTCAAATTTTAAAAACTACCAATGACAGATAATTGGAACCGTCACCCTGAGTGAAGCGAAGGGTCTCCCAAAATAAGAGGGGATGCTTCGACTCCGCAAGCTCCGCTCAGCATGACGTTTCAATAACTGTCATTACCTTTCTGTAAATGTCAAATTTTAAAAACTACCAATGACAGATAATTGGAACCGTCACCCTGAGTGAAGCGAAGGGTCTCCCAAAACAGAGGAGATCCTTCTCCGTAAATACCTAATTTTATATTCTCAAGTTGTCTTGGTTTCTTTTTCGACCAAGACAAGCTTATATCAAAATCCCAATTTTTCCCTGACCTGTTGTAGAATGTTGCGGGCTATCATCCTGGCTTTATTCTCTCCTTCTGATAACCTTGCTTCTAACTCCTCAGGATGGGACATGTAGTAATCGAAAAGTCTTCTTTCCTCTGCATATTTGCTCAAAATAAGGTCCAAAAACTCCTTTTTGGCATGTCCATAACCGAAGTTACCTGCCAGGTATTTAGACCTAAGTGCAGCAGTTTGTTCTTGGCTAGCTATCAATGAAAATAATTTGAAAACATTGCAGGTATCCGGGTTTTTGGGATCCTCCAAAGGGGTGGAATCTGTCACAATGCTATTGATATTCTTTTTAAGTGCCTTTTCAGGTAGAAAGATGTCAATATAGTTGTTATAAGACTTACTCATTTTCTGCCCATCTGTACCTGGAATAATCATTACATCCTCAGAAATCCTAGCTTCCGGAATAGTTAATATTTCTTCTTCCACTTTATGGTTAAAAGTACTGGCAATATCTCTGCTGATTTCCAGATGCTGTAACTGGTCTTTTCCCACAGGGACGATATTTGCCTCATAGAGGAGAATATCTGCTGCCATGAGTACAGGATAAGTAAAAAGGCCTGCATTGACATCAGCCAAGCGGTCTGATTTGTCTTTAAAGCTATGCGCATTGGCCAACATGGGATAAGGTGTAAAACAACTGAGGTACCAGGTCAGTTCTGCTACTTCTGGTATCATAGATTGTCTGTAAAATACTGTTTTATTGATATCCAAGCCAAATGCCAACCAGGCAGCAGCTACAGCAAGGGTATTCTCTCTTCTCAAAGCACCATCTTTGATAGTGGTCAGAGAGTGCATATCCGCAATGAAAATAAAGGATTCATTGTTGTCTTTTTTGGTCAATTCAATCGCAGGTAGAATTGCTCCTAGTATGTTTCCCAAATGAGGTCTTCCTGAACTCTGTATTCCTGTAAGTACTCTAGCCATGCTTTCAAAATTTCGCGCAAATTAATTAATTAAAGATACAATACGCTTAAATTTTTCCGTTATTTGCCCATATGAATCAGTTTGCATGTTACTCTTTGTGTCTTCTAATTTTTGGATTATTCGCTTTACCGCTTGATGCCCAAACACTTGATAGAAAATTATTGCTCTGGGAGCAAAAGTCTATTGATTTGGGTCCTGTGTTAGAGGAAAATGGCGTAGTAGAGGCTACCTTTTATGGACTTAATCCTCATCAGGATAGCATTTACATTACTGAGGTCATTACAGATTGTGGCTGTACAGCAGTGGGATACAGTCAGGATACCTTATTGACCGACAAAATAGCTGACATACAGGTTCGCTTTGACCCAGACTACAGAGGAGGGCAGTTTTCCAAAGCCATTATAGTCCGGACAAATAGAGACAGCGTAGGGGATACCCTTTATTTGGAAGGCATCAATTTGCCCCTGCCCGAAAATAAAGATTTGGCTTATCCTCACCGAAAAGGGGCATTTGGTTTTAGACTTCCCACAGTTCACATGGGAAATGTTTTTACCAATATACCCAAAACAAAATTCGTAGAAGTTTATAATTTTGGTTCTGACTCCCTTTCTTTGGCCTTGGAGCAGTTGGATCTTCCGCTTCATTTACACCTCGTTCTGATACCAGAAATGATCCCCCAAAGAGAAAGGGGTTTCTTACAAATTGCTTATGATGGTGCTATAAAATCAGACTTGGGATATTTTGAGGAAAATATTTCTTTAACTATTGGAGAAGAAGAAGTACCCTTAGACTTAAAATTGACTGCTGTAGTTTTTGAATATTTTGATCCAGTGCCCAGAAGTATGGAGTCTGTAGTGCCAAGAGTAGGCCTCTCTGAATCAGAAATAGACCTGAAGGAAATCAATGCCAATAGAAAAGTTTCCAAAAGTCTTTATATCGATAACCTCGGAAGCGAGGATCTGCATATCCGAAAAGTGATGGGTAATTGCGATTGTTTAGAAATTACGTTATCAGATGAAATATTGATTCCTGGTCAACGAGGAAGTATAGCGTTCGAATTTGACCCCAAAGGAAGGAGAGGCATAGACCACAAGCATATTACCCTATTCACCAATGATCCTATCAGTCCTGTAAAGACAATTACAATAAAAAGTAACATAAAGTAGAACGGAAAGACAGTTTTTTACGTATAAATGGTATGGAAGTTGATATATAATCAACGGGTTTAGGTTGCGGGTGCAACTTTAAAAAACCAATCTTTATTTTATTTCTCACATTTAAAAATTATAACATGAGTTCTACAAAATTTATTTTAGGCGCCTTGGTTGGTGCAGCTGTAGGTGTTCAAATCGGTATATTGGTTGCCCCTGATAAGGGAGAAAATACAAGAAAAAAAATCTCTAAAAAAGGGGGAGAATATTTCGATGACCTTACGGGTAAAATGAACGGATTCTTCGATAACCTCACAAAAAAAGTATCAGACGTCAGTACTGAAGTCGATAAATTGGCAAAAAAAGCCAAGGCTGAGGTCGATAAAGTCACCAAGTAAGCGTCAAAAATTGTTTAAAGGGAGGCAAAAGTCTCCCTTTTTTTATGCTAAAAATACCCTGTTCAGGGTATTTTTAGAGCAGCTAATTTTTACTACCTTTAGGTAAGTATTCCAGAGCCCTAGTTGAACTATGAAAACAGAAGTAATTTTACCTACAAGCAAATTGTCTGCTTTTGTTTCAAACTACTTTTTTGTTGAGGCAGCAAATGAGGAAAAAATCAGTATGCGGTCATGTGAATTTGAAGTTGCACTTGGCTTACCCCTAGGAAAACCTTTTTTTTATTACGCTGGTCCCGCTCTTGGTGAATTTGAAGAGGTATCCTTTTCTTCTTTCGATAAGCCCATTATGTTTTGGGACAGTAAATCAATTGACTATCTAAATGTAAGAAAAAATACAAGGTTAGTATTTGTCAAATTTACAAATTTTGGACTGGAGGTATTTTTACATGAAAAAAACCCTCAATTCCATGAAGCAGTGTTCCCTTTGAATGCACTGGGCTTACCGGTATTTGGTTTAACCGTTAAAAGAAAGCTCCGTTTTAATCAGGATAATAATGCTGGAATTCGAATTATAGAAGAAGAGTTATTGCGTTTTTTCCAAAAAAGCCAAAAAATGCAAAGTGAACAAGAAGAAGTTGATTTCGATAAAGAATTTCCTTTTCTTTCATAAATATTTAATTTAAAATACTGTTTATCAATTATTTATAATTTAATCAAGGCTAAAAAGTCAAAATACCCCATAAGGGGTATTCATTTAATGTTCGTAAACAGTTAGATTTGTCTGAAGGATTCAATACCTAAACAATAGCATGCAGCAAGATTTTATTTTACCGGAAGACAGCCTAACTGAATATGTTACTGGTTACTTGCTGTTTGATGGGAATTGTGAAGATGCATTAGAAATCGGAACATTTGAAAACAGTTGTTCTCTGGGAATTCCTTTAGGAAAACCTTTTGATTTTTTTCTCGGTGGTAAATCTCTAGAAGACGAAAGCACTTTTGTAGACCTTTTTGATAAACCTTATTTTTTCATTTCTCACGAAAATCTTACATCTATTTGGGTTTCAGGAAAGGTCAGATTAGTATTTGTGATTTTTACAGAAAAGGGACTCAAGGGGGTTTTACGACAGAAAAAAAAGGATTTTAATCAGTATATTTTCCCTTTAAGCCGCATTGGTCTGCCCATGTTTAACCTCATGATTAAAAGGGAATTACGATTCAATGAAGACAATGTCAAAGGCATTAAAATTATTGAAAATGAACTACAAAAATTTTTCAAAAAGACCAAAATCGAGGAATCCAAGGATAAAAATGAAAATATAAACTATCCTTTTTCTTCCAAAGTACCGGAAAAATAATTTTTTAGAAACATAAAAATACCCTGTACAAGGTATTTTTTACCATTCTTTCAAATATTATTTTAGAAGCAAAGATTAAATATGTGTAAACCACTTGTTTTACTTTTTTCTGCATTTGTAATATTTGGATTATCTGAAGCCTTGGCAAATGATATTGCATTTACACCTGAATTTCTATTGATAGAAGACAAAGAAGACTATCCTCTAGGAAAACACCTGTTTTTTCTGGAGGACCCCGTCAACTCTCATGTGGAAACTATATTTCAGCACTTTTCCCAGGAAGAATTCCAACCTTTGGGACACCCTAATCTTTTCAATAAGGGTTTTAGCCAATCCATTTGGTGGTTTGCCTTACCATTGGAAAATGCGCTAAACAGAGAAAATTCAGTTATTTTTAGTCCCGCAAGTGCTTCTATATTGGAAGGTACACTCTATATTTTTAGTGAAGAAGGCATACTTTTAGACAGTCTGTTGTCGGGATATGGAATCCATAACAACCAAAGAGATATGGATACCAGGCTCATTTCATACCATATTTCGCTAAAACCTAAAGAAAAAGTAATCCTACTCCTGAAGGCTGATTCAAGAGGGAGAAATACCTACATTCCCTTTTTTTTGGACAATTTGGATTCCTTTTGGGTTTTTGAGGTCAATAGGGCAGCATTATTTGGTGGGATAAGTACCATCTTGGGTTTTGCTATATTATTTGCACTGTTGCTATATGTGTATTTACGGGAGCGCATCTACCTGATCTTCGTGGC
>NZ_SLAP01000015.1 GCF_007126775.1 Cecembia sp.
CTTACCAAGCACCCCATTCTTCACTTTTCATTCATCATTCTTCATCCTAATGCGATCCGGTTTCATATCGTCGGCGGTTATCGATCCATTATTTTACCCGAATCTTGCGCCGACTCTGGGAACGTGGTGGGCGCCTTTTACCCCAGGTTCCTTTCATCGCACCGGGCCATCGCATTGAACCTGGGGCTAATCAAGATTCAGCCCTGTTGGGGCTGTACTTTATCTAAAGCCGTATATTGAAAAGGAATGGAAAGCATTAACAGCTCGGAATTAGCGGAAATTGGTAAGCCCCGCGCCTAATTTTTATTACCCCTACTGCTATGATTACAAAAAAAGTCCAAGATCCCTAACAACCTCAAAATCCAGTTAATTTGTGAAATTAGCGTAATTCCTGCCCGAAGCAGGCGGGCGTGGACCAAAAATTCCATTTCTTAAACAGAACAAAACTCCCAAACTTTCAAGTTTGTTTGTTCCCTTTCACCTTTCCCCTTTCCCCTCTTCAATCATCACTCTCCATTCCTAATTTTTCATTCATCAATCCAAAACTACCTCCTCAATCCGCCCAGTCTCCAAGTAACACAGATAACCCCTCACCGGCTTCCCACTCAATCTTCCTACCAGGTCCATGTACTCCAAAACCTGTTTCCCATACTTTTCATTGCCCCCCCCGGTCTTAAAATCCACTACAACTGCTTCCCTGTCTGATAAAATTGCCCGGTCAGGCCTTTTTTGCAGGCCACCGGGAAGCAAAATCCCCTGCTCTGCCAATAATTGCCCCTCTCCATCAAACCAAGAGGCAAAAAGAGGATTGGCAAAAAGCCCATCCAACTGCTCCTGTACCTCCTCCATCTCCTTTTTGTCCAATCGGCCTTCAAAATAAAAAGCCTCTAAATACTGCCTGACATCCTCCTTGTTTTTAGACTTTTCCAAAAGCTCATGAACCAAAATCCCAAAATCACGCTTTCTTCGCTGTTCCAAGCCCTCCTCTGAAAAATCTACTGCATACTTTCTCACTTGCAAAAGCTTGGACCAATTTTGGTATGCCCAACGCAAAGGAATGGGTTTGGGCTTGTCCACTGATGCCGATACCTTTCCCTTCCAGCTTCCTAGATCAAAAACCTTTTGCTCAGGATCATAAACAGCAGATAAATCATTACCTGCCTCTTCCCCAAGCCCATTACTCAAAACCGTCTGTAACTGAAATGCCAGCTGATTCTTGGATCCCTCTGTTTCCTTTACAGTATATGGACTCAGGCTCCAAAATACCTCCTCTGCCCTTGTCAAGGCCACATATACCAAATTAAGCGCATCCAAATAGGCCAAAACTTCCTCAGCTGCATAAATATCAACAAAATCTGACTTGGAAAGATCCTTGTTCAAAGATAAGGGTATCACCGCAGCTAAGCCGGATTCTGAATCCTCAAATGGGGACCAAACCACATTGCGCTTGCTGGTATCGAATATTTTCCAATCCAAAAACGGCATGATCACCGCCTTAAACTGTAAACCCTTGGACTTGTGAATCGTCATAATACGCATCGCATTATGACTTTCCGGAACTTTCACCGTGCGCTTGCCCTGATTGGCCTCCCACCATTCCAGGAAACCTGCCAAATCTGCCCGGTTGTTTTTGGTATAATCATAAATGGCTTCTTTGAATCCGGATAAATAGGCGCGTTCCAAACCTTCGGACTGTAGATCCAATAATCCGATCAACTCCTCCAAAGTCTCGATCAAAGGCAATTGCAACAATTGCTTCTCCATGGCTTGGAAAGCATGGGCCTGCTCCTGCAAATGATCAGGAACCTGATCCAATGCAAATAACGCATGGTCTACCACTTCTTCTTTGAGCAAGGACCTGTAATACCACATGGTTTTGAAAGCTACAATATCATCCGGGCGGTGCAGGTATTGCAGACCGGCTACAAGCGCTTTCACCGAAGCTGATTTTTGCAGGTACATGGACTCATCCGAAAGTACATCAAAACCATAAGGCAAATCCGGATTGGAGGCGGCAAAGTCCATCAAACAATCTGCAATGGCCTCTCCCTCAGTTTTGGTGCGTACCAAAAAGGCTATATCCCTTAGCAGATAGCCCCGCTCTTGCAGCTCCATCACCATCTCTGGGATTTTTTCCAAGGCCTGTTCGGCAAACTTGATTTTCTCCTCCTCTTCCTTTTCTTCAAGAAACTCCAAGCGGATTTTGCCCTTAAATACGGACTTTCTCTTGGATGGGGAAATCTCCTGATTCACATCCTGATAAGCCTTCTCTAAAACACCGGAAATAGCTGCCTCATTCTTACCCGTCAATGCATTTGTAAAGGCAATAGGCAGTTTTCTAAAAAGCGCATTATTGAAGGAAACAACATGAGGCAGACTTCTGTAATTGATGCCAAGGTTGCGGTTGTCTACATACTCCCCACCAAGCTGCCGCTCCACCTCCTCTAAGAGCAGGCGCATCTCCCCCCCACGCCAGCGATAAATGGATTGCTTTACGTCCCCCACCAACAAATTGGTATGCCCTTGGGACAATGAATTTTCCAACAAAGGCTTGAAACTGGACCACTGAAAACCGGAGGTGTCCTGAAACTCGTCAATCAGGTAATTTTTGTACTGATTGCCGACCTTCTCATATATAAACGGCGCATCATTTTCCTTGGTAATCTCTTTCAAAAACTCATTGGCATCAGAAATCAAAAGTATATTTTCTTCATCCTTTAACAAGGTCAATTCCTCAAGCAGGTTCCTGAAAATTCCATACACAAATAAATTCCGCGAAATGGCCTGCACCGTCTTCCACTGTACCAAAAGTAGGGGAAATTGCCCCAGAATGTTACCCAAGCCTTCATGGTATGCAGCTTGAATCGCATCCGCCCTTTTACTGGTTTTACTGGCCCAGTCCTCCCCATTATCTGCCAAAGCCTCCTGACTGGGACTGAGCTCGGGAATGGGATCCTCCTTATCACCCAACTTGTCAAACTTCTGGGCAAATGACCTGCTCCCTCCTTTAAAATCCTGCCATTCAAGACCATTCGCAATGCGGATCCGGTTGGCTTCATTTTTCATCTCTTTCGCCAACTTGATAATCGCCTGCCTGCGTTTCACACCAAGGCCGTGCAGCTGCTTCATTTTATCCTTTTCCCCCAAAAAAGCCCTGATTTCCTGAGCATACTTTTTAAAATCCTCCTGGAACAGCTCCTTGCCCAACTCTTTAATTTTCCTGCGGATATCCCAGGAATTTCCCCTTTGAATTTCTTCAGTCGCATAATCCACCAGCCAACGGTGCAGTTCCGCATCATCCATTACCTTCTCCACTACCCTATCCACCACCCGGTCCAATACAGCCTCCTGATCCAATTCAACCTCAAATTTGGCATTCAGATCCATTTCCCTGGCAAAAGCCCTGACCACCTTTTGAAAAAAACTGTCTATGGTACTGACGGAAAACCTGGAATAATCATGCAGAATCATCGTCAGGGTCTGCTTGGCCTGTCTTCGCAAAGCCTCCTCATCCAAGCCCAGAGCCTCCATCAACTCCAGATCCATAGATTCACTGGGATTTACTGCCTTACTGAGCCGCTTCAATTCCTTAAGGATACGCTCCTTCATTTCCTGAGTGGCCTTGTTGGTAAAAGTAACCGCCAAAATCGATTTGAAAGCATCCGGATAACGAAGCGCCAATTTCAGGTATTCCTTGGTCAGGGTATAAGTCTTCCCGGAACCTGCTGAAGATTTATAAATAATAAATGGTTTGACAACACGCTTCATGGACAAAAATGATTTTTACCAAATCAAAATAATTATCCCCCAAAAACAAAATGTATGACAAAGGTTGTCAGAGAATTTTCATTGATTTTCTTACTTCATCTCAAAGTCATCAAATTAATGGGATCGAAAGTAATTCAACTTGAAAAGTCTTTTGCCAGATAAGGATTAGGATTTTCGCCAACTTTCTGCTGTTCTTTAATCGGAGGGAAACTCAAAATTACCTCTGTTCCTTCTCCAATACGGCCTTGGATGCTGATTTTCCCCTGATTCATATGCATAAATTGTTTGACCAGAAACAAACCAAGACCTGTACCCAATTCTTTGTCTGCTCCCAATCTGGATTCCACAAAAGTCGTTGCCTTTTCTAATTGAATCCGTCTACTTTCCTCCATCCCCACACCAAAATCCAGGATATGCAAATTTAAAAAATCATCATTTTTGGATAGAAAAATTTGAATATCCTGTCCTTTACTACTGAATTTGACTGCATTGTAAAAAATATTCTGTAGTACCACAATCAATTGGACCCTATCAAAAAGAACTTTATCAAAAAATTCAGATTTTCTCAGAAAAACCTTGATCCCTTTCATTCTGCATTGGTTTTCAAAATTATCAATCACTTCCTGCATGACATCCAAAAGCCCTACCAATTCCTGTTTGGATTGAATGCCTCCCATCTGGGTCTTGGCCCAACTGAGAAGATTTTCCATCATTTTTTCAGTTTTGTCTACCTGTAGATAAAGCAAGGGAATGGCTTGTTGCAGTTCCTCCTTATTCATCATCTCATCACTGTTCATTTCCAAAAACTGTTTGACCGTGGCTATCGGTGCTTTGAGGTCATGGCTCAAAATCGAGAAAAGTTTGTCTTTAGCCAGATTCATTTCATTCAAAGAAATATTTTGTTGGGTGATAAACTTTTTTTGTTGCTCTAATTCTGAATTTATAGATTTCAGCTGTTCACCAAAACGGGTTTTAAGCCGTAGGTTTCTGCGGTAGGAAAATAGCAGACCTAGCAACAGGGCAATTAGTAAAATCAGTCCCCACATAAAATAGGAATTGAACTTGGCCTTTTGTTCAATCATTTGCTTTTCCCTTTGAAGCCTTTCATTTTCTACTTTGGATAGCTGTAGTTTCAAAAAACTGATTTCCTGACTTTTCTCTCTATTGTAAAGGCTATCTCCGTAAGCTTTATTGAGTTTGGCAAATTGAAGGGCCATTTCGGTATCCTCCAGCCCTTCATACGCCTCCAATAGGATCTTTGTAGCCCTTTCCATATCCCAAAAAACCCCCATTCCTTCGGCAATTTGTAAGCTTTTTTGACCATTTTCTATAGCAGATTGGAAATCCCCTTTTTGGAAATCCAGTTCAGCCAATCCGGAAAAAAGAAAAGTCCTCTCCCAATTGTTCAATTGAGCCTCTTTATCCAAAAGCGCAGTGTAATACCATCTAGCGGAATCATATTGCTGTAACTCATAATATACCCGACCAAGACGGTTATAATTCATATTAATGTGGATTTGATCATCTAAATCCAGCGCCATTTCTTTGCTCATCTGAAGTGCCTGCAAGGCCTCTTCGTATTCTCCCAATTCAGAAAG